>CACZRY010000124.1 GCA_902783745.1 uncultured Erysipelotrichaceae bacterium | reverse complement strand
TTAGTTGGTGATTCTTTAGGTATGGTAATGATGGGATATCCTAATACATTACCTGTTAAGATGGAAGATATGATTACTTATGGTTCAAGTGTTGTAAGAGGAGCTCCTAATACATTTGTTGTAGTAGATATGCCTTTTATGTCATATCAGCTATCTGATGAACAAGCATTAATGAATGCAGGAAGATTAATTAAAGAAACTGGATGTCAAGCTGTTAAGCTTGAGGGTGGTATGAAATACGCATCAAGAATTAAAGCAATTACTGATGCAGGTATTCCTGTTGTTGCACATGTTGGATTAACTCCACAATCAGTTAACGCATTTGGTGGATATAAGGTACAAGGTAAGTCAAGTGATCAAGCATATAATCTAATTAAGGATTGTCTTGCAGTACAAGAAGCTGGCGCATTTGCAGTAACACTTGAATGTGTACCTGAAAAGCTAGCAGCAAAAGTAACTAATATGTTACATATTTCAACAATTGGTATTGGTGCATCAAGCGCATGTGATGCGCAAGTATTAGTTAACCAAGATATGCTAGGTTCTTCATCAGGTAAGGTTGCAAAATTTGTTAAGAAATATGCAAACCTACATGATGTTATAGTTGATGCATTTAAGGAATATAAGGATGAGGTAGTAAATTCTAAATTCCCTACCTTAGAACAAACATATAAGATTGAAGAAAATGATTTAGAAGAAGCAATAAAAAGAATCGAGGAAGAAAAATAATGAAAGTAGTACATACAATTAAGGAAGTAAGAGAAATAGTAAAAGGCTGGAGAAAAGAAGGCTTAAGTGTTGGTTTAGTACCTACAATGGGATATTTACATGAAGGTCATAAGAGTCTTATTACAAAGTCAGTATCTATGAATGATAAGACTGTTGTATCTGTATTCGTAAACCCAATTCAATTTGGTAAAAATGAGGATTTAGATAAATATCCAAGAGATTTAGAAAGAGATACTAAGCTTGTAAGTGATGCTGGTGCTGATTTAATTTTTAATCCAGAACCAAAAGAAATGTATCCAGAACATTTTACAACTTCAGTTAATACAACTGAAGTTACTGAATACTTATGTGGTGCAAAGCGTCCTGTTCATTTTGGTGGTGTTTGTACAGTATTAACTAAGTTATTTAATATTGTTTCACCTGATAGAGCATACTTTGGTCAAAAGGATGCACAACAGCTTGCGGTTGTAAAGAGATTTGTTCGTGACTTAAATTTTGATATTGAAATAATTGGTTGCCCAATTGTAAGAGAAGATGATGGTCTTGCAAAATCATCAAGAAATACATATCTATCACCTGAAGAAAGAAAGGCTGCAGTAATTTTATCTAAGTCTTTAAAGGTTGGTAAGGATTTAATTTTAAATGGTGAAAGAGATTCAGCTAAGGTAATTGATGCAATTACTAAGGTTTTATATACTGAACCTTTAGCAAGAGTAGATTATGTATCTATAGTTGATAACACAAATATTCAACCTATATCTAAGATTAAAGGTGAGGTTTTAGTTGCAATAGCAGTATATATTGGTACAACAAGAGAAATTGATAACTTTATTATTGAGGTAAATGACTAATGACAATTACAATGCTTAAAGCAAAAATCCATAGAGCAACTGTTACTGAAGCTAAGCTTGATTATGTTGGTTCAATAACAATTGATTCAAAACTTATGGAAGAAGCTGGAATATATGAATACGAAAAGGTTCAAGTAGTAAACATTGCAAATGGAAAAAGATTTGAAACATATACAATAAAAGGCGAGGCTGGATCTGGTGTTATTTGCTTAAATGGTGCAGCTGCATGGTGTGGAAAAAAGGATGATAAGGTTATTATTATGTCTTATTGTGATGTAACACCTGAAGAAGCAAAGGAATTAAAGCCAACAGTAGTTTTTGTTGATAATGATAATAAGATTTCACGTATTGCAAATTACGAGAAATATGGAAGATTAGAAGACCAAGAATAGGATGTGATCTTATGCTAAAAGGAAAGACAGTTATAATTGGAGTTACTGCATCTATTGCTGCATATAAAATGGCAGGAGTTGTACACACTTTAAAAAAGATGGGTGCAGATTGTCATGTAATAATGACTAAAAATGCATTAAACATTATTAATCCAATTACATTTGAAACCCTAACAGGTAACAAATGCTTAGTTGATACATTTGATAGAAATTTCCAATTTAATGTTGAACATGTATCACTTGCAAAAAAAGCTGATATATTTATGGTTGCACCTGCAACAGC
>CACZRY010000123.1 GCA_902783745.1 uncultured Erysipelotrichaceae bacterium | reverse complement strand
TTAATTGTTGGTTCAGGTTCTAATGAAACTGAAAAGGCAGTTACTATGTCAGAAAAGTATTCTAAATTAGGTGCTGATTATGTTTTAGTAATTACTCCATATTACAATAAGACAAATGAATCAGGATTAATTAAGCATTTTACAGCTGTAGCAGATGCTTCTCATTGTCCTGTTATTATGTATAATGTACCAGGAAGAACTGGTATGTCTATGTCAATTCATGCAATTGAAGTATTATCAAAGCATCCAAATATTTATGGTATTAAGGAAGCTTCAGGTAATATGAGCTATAGTATGAAGGTATCAAAGTTCTTAAGTGATGATTTTATTATGTTATCAGGTAATGATGATATTATTGTTCCTATGATGTCAATTGGCGCAAAGGGTGTTATTTCTGTATTAACTAACTGTGCTCCATTACAAACTGCAAAGATTTGTGATTTATGTTTAAATAATAAGTATAGTGAAGCAACAGAACTTGCAAATAAGTTATTAGATTTTACTAATGGTTTATTTATGGAAGTTAACCCAATTCCTGTCAAGGAAGCATTAAATTATATGGGATTTAATGTTGGTGGATATAGAGCACCACTTGATGAAATGTCAGAAGAAAATAAAGAAAAGCTTCATAAAATTATTGATAGAGATAAGGAGATTATATTCTAATGAAGGCAGCTGTTGTTGGTTATGGTGCAATGGGTAAGATCATTTCTAATTTATTAGGAGATGAGCTTAAAGTAAATGTAGCACCTGAATGTGAAATTAAGGATTTAGCAAATACAGATGGAGATTTCGATGTTATTATTGATTTTTCTAATGTAGCTAACCTAGATATGATTTATAATTATGTATCAAAAACTAAAACTCCTGTTATTTTTGCAACAACAGGTTATAGTGATGCTCAATTAAAGAAGATTGAGGATTTATCAAAGGTTGCACCAGTATTAAGAAGTGCAAACTTTAGTTTAGGTGTAATCTTATTAAATAGATTAGTTAAAGAAATTACACCTATCTTAAAAGATGATTTTGATATAGAAGTTATTGAAGCTCATCACAATAAAAAGCTTGATGCTCCATCTGGTACTGCAAAGATGCTTGTTTCATCAATTGTTGATGCAACAGGATTTAAGGTAACAGAAGGAAGAAGTGGCTATTGTCCAAGAACTCATGAAGAAATTGGTGTTTCTGCAGTAAGAGGTGGAACAATTGTTGGAGAACATGATGTTATGTATTGTGGTGATGATGAAATTATTACATTAAAACATTCAGCAAGTTCTAAGAAAATTTTTGCAATAGGTGCTATTAAAGCTGCTAGATGGTTAGTAGGTAAGCCAAACGGATATTACGATATGGAAGACGTATTGTTTGGCTCAAATAAGTAATTTAATAATATTTAAACACAAAACATTAAATGTACGTGTGAAAAAAACAGTAGTATAAATAAATTGTACAAAAAGCGTTTTTATTTATTGAAATACTACTGTTTTTGTTTTATAATGACATTGTTTATTATTTAAATAATAGGAGTGATTATTTATGAAGAAGTATAATGTTGGTATTTTAGGTGCAACTGGTGCAGTTGGACGCGAAATGTTAAAGGTTTTAAAAGAAAGAAATTTCCCAATTAATGAATTACGTTTATTAGCTTCTGAAAGAAGTGTTGGTAAGGTAATTAATTATGATGGTAAAGATATTAAGGTTGAATTAGCATGTCATGACGCATTTAAGGGTTTAGATATAGTACTTGGTGCAGCATCAAATCCTGTTGCAATTGAATTTAAGGATGACATTGTTAAGGCTGGTGCAGTATTTATTGATAACTCAAGTGCATTCAGACTAGATGAGGATGTTCCTCTAGTTGTTCCTGAAATCAATGGTGATGATGTATTCAAGAACAAAGGCGTTATCGCAAATCCAAACTGCTCTACAATTGTAACTTTAATGGCAGT
This sequence comes from uncultured Erysipelotrichaceae bacterium, assembly GCA_902783745.1. Classification (GTDB taxonomy): domain Bacteria; phylum Bacillota_I; class Bacilli_A; order Acholeplasmatales; family Anaeroplasmataceae; genus Anaeroplasma. The sequence continues at coordinate 4,702 of CACZRY010000123.1, read as the reverse complement.
TAAGGGAATTAATAAATTATCTAAGATTAAGGGTATGACAGTATCTACATATCAAGCAACAAGTGGTGCTGGTATTAATGGTCCTATCGAATTATATAATCAAATGGGTGATTTATATGAAGATTATAAGAACAATGGTGAAGTTAAGGTTATTGATTCTAAGGCTACACCAAGTGTATTCCAATACCAAATTGCTGGTAATGTAATCCCTCATATTTCATCTGCATTAGATAACGGATATACAAAAGAAGAAATGAAGATGCAAAATGAAGGAAGAAAGATTCTTCATTTACCTGAATTAAAGGTTAACTGTACATGTGTTAGAATCCCTGTTGTAAGAAGCCATTCTATTTCTGTAACAGTTTATACAGAAAAGCCTTTATCAGTTGAAGAAGTTAGAAATCAAATTGCAAAGGAACAAGGTTGCAAGTTATATGATGATTTAGCTAATAAGCAATATCCTATGCCAATTTTAACTTCTGATCAAGATATTGTTTATGTAGGTAGAATCCGTAAGGATTTAGTATTTGATAATGGTATTGCATTATTCTGTTGTGGAGATCAAGTTAGAAAAGGTGCTGCAACAAATGCTGTTCAAATTGCTTTAAAGCTAGTTGGACTAGATTTCTAGGAGGAAAATATGTTAGTTGTTACAAAGTTTGGTGGTAGCTCATTATCAAGCGCTACTCAATTTGCAAAAGTAAAGAACATTGTTTTATCTGATCCTAAAAGAAAGATTGTTGTTTGCTCAGCATTAGGAAAAAGAGATAAAGATGATACAAAGATTACAGATTTACTTTATATCTTACATGCACATTTAAAGTATTCAGTTCCTTTTAAGGATATTTGGGATATGATTTATACTAGATTCTTAGGTGTAAAAGAAGAATTAGGTATCGATTATGAAATTAAAAAGGACCTAGATGATTTATATAAGGAATTAAATAAAAATATTCCTCAAGATTATTTAGTATCAAGAGGTGAATATTTAACATCAAAGCTTATGGCTGCATATTTAGGTTATAGCTGGGTTGATGCTAAGGATTTATTAAAATACAATTATGATGGTACATTAGATGAAGAATTAACACAAAAGAATGTTAAGCTTGCTGTATCTAAGAATAATCAAATTGTTGTACCTGGTTTCTATGGTGCTTACCCTAATGGTTCAGTTAGATTATTATCAAGAGGTGGATCTGATGTTACAGGTTCAATTCTTGCAAATTGTATTAATGCATCATTATATGAAAACTGGACAGATGTTTCTGGTATTCTTGCAGCAGATCCAAGACTTGTTAAGGAACCAAGAGCAATTGATTATATTACATATGCTGAATTAAGAGAATTATCTTATATGGGTGCATCTGTATTACATGAAGAAACTGTTTTCCCAGTTCAACAATTAAATATTCCTATTAATCTTAAGAATACAAATAGACCTGAAGATAAGGGTACATTCATTCAAAATGATTGTCCTCAATCTAAGACAATTGTTACAGGTATTGCTGGTAAGAAGGATTTCTTATCATTCAATATTCAAAAGGATCATATGTCAAATGAGGTTGGTTTCTTAAGAAAAGGATTATCTATATTTGAACGTTATGGTGTTTCAATTGAACATACTCCAACAGGTATTGATTCATTCTCTGTTGTTGTTGCTGCATCACAGGTTGAAAAGGTTCAATATGAACTTGTTACTGACCTAAAGAAAGAACTTGGCGCAAACGTTAATGTTGAAGGTGATTTAGCTTTAGTTGCAGTTGTTGGTCGTGGCATGGCAAAGAGAAGTGGTGTATGTGCTAAGATATTTGAAACATTAGGTAAGAAGTCAATTAATGTTAAGTTACTTGCACAAGGACCAAGTGAATTAAATATTATTATTGGTATTTCATCAAAGGATTATGAAGAAACTGTATCTTCATTATATGAATCATTAATTAGAAATAACTAATATTTTTAATAAAGCCTCAATTATTGGGGCTTTATTTTAATTTTTAAGTTAATTTTTCCAAATTATATTATATAATTGTACTAGAATAATAATGTGAAGGAAGCGATAAGATGGATTATTTAGTATTTACATTAAACGCAATATTACCAATTATAATTCCAGTTATGGTTGGTTACTTCTTAAAGAAGATTAATTTATTATCACAAGAATTCTGGGGTAATTTAAATAAATTAGTATTTAAATTAATGATTCCAGTATTATTATTTAGTAATTTATATCTTGCAGATTTGTCTACAATAAATTGGGCATTTGTTGGTTTTGGTGCAGGATCTATTCTTGTTTTATTCGGAATTGGCTTACTTGTTGTAATGGCATTTAAAGACCGTAAACAAAAAGGTGTTATTTTACAAGCAACATTTAGAAGTAACTATGCAATAATAGGTATTCCTCTTGCAGTATTATTAGGAGGAGATAAAGCACAAGCATCTGCCGCAGTAATGGCTGCAGTATCTGTTCCTATTTTTAATGTTTTAGCTGTAATTGCATTATCTATTTATGATCATGAAGAAGGACAAAAAATAGATATTAAAGATATATTAAAAAAGATTGTTACTAATCCATTAATTATTGGTGTTGTTTCAGGCTTATTAGTATGTTTATTAGGCTTAGGTATTGATAAATTAACTGGCATTGAAGGAACATTAAAATCAATTTTCACAGATTATATTGTAAGATATGATGTAATTGATGGTGTTGCAGTAAAAGTATCAGATAATTCATTATATCATCTTGCTGACTTAAATTTTGTAGGTACAGCAATATCATATATTGGTAGATGTGCTACACCAGTCGCTTTATTAGTACTTGGTGCTAGATTCGAATTTAGTGCTGTTAAGAAATTATGGCGTCAGCTTACTGTTACAGTATCATTTAGATTAATAATAACACCAGTTGTTTTCTTAACTATAGCTTATTTCTTAGGTAAACAATTAGGATGGGGTACTACAGAATATGCAATTCTTGTTGCTTTATTTGCAACACCTATTGCTGTATCAAGTGCACCTATGGCTGCACAAATGGGCCAAGATGAAGAATTGGCTGGTCAAATAGTTGTTTGGACAACTGCATTATCAGCATTCACATTATTTTTAATCATATTTACACTTGCAGCAATTGGCATGTTGTAAAACAAAACCTGGATTTTCTAATCCAGGCTTTTAATTTTATTTAATTTTTTTCAAATACCATTTCTCTAAATCCTTCCATTTCCTCTAATGTTTCGAATTTAGCTATAAAGAATTCGTTTCCAAGTGCATCTGATAATGCATTTGGACATCTATCATGCATTACGATAGAAGGATATAATGATTTTATATAATCATAATCATATTTATAATTGAATCTATCACGTCTTCCAACATAAATACAATAATATTTTGGATATGAATAATCAACATTAACAACTTTATTATATGCAATTACATCAGCATATATTTGATATGTATCAACTGATTGAGAAAAGTTAATTATATCAGGTGTAAATCCTCCAGGTGGTCTCATGTTTACCTCTAAGGCAACAATATCTCCAGCCTTACCTAATCCTTTTTTGGCTTTAATTAAACGGAAGAATTCTAAATGGAAATATCTACATTTAATGTTAAATGCCTTAATAACTCTTGAACCAATTTCTTTGATATTTTTTGGTACTTCCTTATTTACGTAATAAGATATTTCTAAATTCTCATTTACTATATCCATAATAGATGGTGGAAATACTTCATTATCACAAAATACAACATTTGATTCGTTATCACATATTCCATCAAATGACACGATATCTCCATAAATATATTCTTCAATGATATATTTTACATTAAATCCATCATCATAGAATTTCTTTAAATCGTCTTCATTTTCTAATCTATATGTTCTTGCAGCACCAACACCAACATCAGGTTTTACTATTACAGGGAATTCAACAACATTTTTAATAAAATCTAAATCCTCTTCATAATTTGTACAAAATTTATATCTTGCGCAAGGTACTTTAGCTTTTTTATAAAATTCTTTCATTTGACTTTTAGATGTAAATTGTATTACATCATTTGTCTTTGCACCATAAATATTAAAGTCGGTTCTTAATCTTGCATCTTGTCTTAACCAGAATTCATTATTGCTTTCTAGGAAATCTATTTTTCCATATTTAAATGCGAAATAAGCAACAGCTCTATACATTTCATCATAATTTTGCATATTAGATACTTTATAATATTCAGTTAATGAATTAATTACATTAATATCTAAATCATTATATGGAGTATCTCCTATACCTAAAACATTCATTCCATTTTTCTTTAATCTATCACAAAAATTATAATATGATTTTGGGAATGCTGGACTTATAAAAATAAAATTCATTTTCTCACCCTCTTTAAGCATATTATATCATAATTTAATAAGTAAAGTTATTATTTAAGTTTTAACTAATTTTTTGTGATATAATATTTATGTCTATTGGAGGTGGTTTTATGTTTAAATTCAAAAAGAAAACAGATGAAGAATTAGAACAAAAAGACACTAATTTAAATGATGTTATTATGGATGAATCAGATAATGATTATGATGAAAATATAAATATTTCTTCTAACAATACTAATGATGAAGAAGAATTTAAAAATAGAATTACAAGAGATGATTTATTTTCAGCTACAAAAAGAAATAATTTTGAAGATTCAGAAAATACTAATAATA
>CACZRY010000122.1 GCA_902783745.1 uncultured Erysipelotrichaceae bacterium | reverse complement strand
TTTTTAGACATTACTGAAATAATATCAACTTCTTTTAATTCATCATCTGTCATCTTATTTCCACCTAATGTTACATCAAATATCTTTGTTACAACATTAGTAAAATCTTCTTGTACTTGTCTTCTTTTTACTAATTCCTTTTTACGTTCATCCTGCATATAATTAGCCATTGATGCATAAATATATAAAATAAGCATATAAAGCAATAATAAAAGCGACCTTATAAGAATATCTTGGAACTCACTTGATTTAAAGAATTCACCTAGGAATGCAAATGGGTTATCCGACTTTGATACTTCACCAATAACATTATATGTAACAACGAAATGTAATATTGTTACAATAATAAATACCCATAAGAAAATATTTCTTAAAAGTTTTTTATCTTGATAGAAAGCACAAATAGTTAATGCGATATATACCAAAATATATCCACATTCACCAATAATCCATTTAGGTAAATCATCAGTAATAGACATAGTACCATTTTGTACTGCTTCTAATATAGTATCAGAGTTATATCTAAGTTTTATATAAACTAAGATTGCAGACAAAAACATATAAAAACACGAAAAATATTCAGCAATAAGCTGACTCATACTATCATTCGGTCCCTTCTTCATAAACTTTTTTAAAGTAAAGTTAATAAAGAATGTTAATGGGAATACTAATATCGTTAGTAAGAAGTTAGATGGGTCGCCAAATATAAATCCTGCAAAAGTAAATATTAAAGTATATATTAGGTTTACAACAAAAATTATATTTTTAATAACAACATTTTTACGATATAAAACTTGGTTATCATTAGTAACATCAATACCAACCTCAAAACCAAACATACGTTGAAATAAGGTGTTATTTGTAATCTTTGCTGCTATTTTCTTTTTTAGTTTTGCAAAAGCCAAAATACCACCTCACATTACATTTATAATACCACATAAGTGGTATAAATTCACTATATAACTTCGTTAGTGATAAAAATCTTTTGTCCGTTTGAGAAATCTTTACCTGATATTATTTTCTTACCAGGCATCAACACTAAATCTAATGAAATTGCACTATCCTTAGTTTTTAATACAATACACTTTTTAGTATTTAAAACTGTACCAGGTGCTTTATTAGAATTATCTTCTACTATACTTGCTTTAAAAACTTTAAGCTTAATATCAGATACATTTAAATAGGCACCAGGATTCATCGCAAGTCCTCTTATTTGATTTACTATATCAATTGAATTTTTATTTAAATCAATAACCTCTTCTTCAGGTGAAATATTTGGAGAATATGTTGCTTCTTCTTCATTTTGCATTACACCTAAATTTTTATCATTATATATATCTTCAATTGTATCTAATAATAAATCACGACCGATAATAGACAACTTATCAAATAATGTAGATGCATTATCATCATCTAATATTTCATATTCTTTTATTGCATATATTAAACCAGCATCAAGCTTTTTAGTCATAGACATAATTGTAACACCAGTTTTCTTATCACCTTCAATAAGGCATCTTTGAATAGGTGCACCACCTCTATGATAAGGTAATATTGATCCATGAACATTTATTGCATGCTTAAACTTATTTAGAATGAATGATGGAATATATTGACCATATGCTGCAGTAACTAAAATATCAGCATCGCATGACATTATCTCTAAATTATCATCCTTAATTGATTCTGGTTGGAATAATTTTAGATTATTTGCTTCTGCAAACTCTGCAACTGGAGTTTTAACTTGTAATCCTTTTTTCTTCATTCTATTTGGTTGAGATACCACAAGTGAAATCTCATATTTTTTTGATAAAGCTTCAAGAATTGGTACTGCAAATGAGGGAGTACCCATAAACAATATTTTCATTTGTTAAATCCTTTCTATATCTAATGTTATTTTTTTATTTGATTGATATTTAGGATACAAATATCTAATCATTTCTAAAATACTATCCTCATAAGCTAAAACCTGTATTTTAAAATAGAATGTATCATTCTTTTTAAAAATTTCAGCTTCAACAGGTCCTAATATTTTAGATTCTACTGCACTCTTTTTTAAATTAAGGGCAATTATTTTTGCTTCCTCATATGCAAGATTTGCATCATTTGATGAAATTGTTAGCATTAGTGCTTCACTAAATGGTGGCATATGTTGGATTTTTCTATATTTTATTTCATTTCTATAGAAATGCTCATAATCATTTATCTTAGATGCTTCTATGACGAAGTGATTAGGATTATAGGTTTGAATAATTGTTCTTCCCTCAAGTTCTGCACGACCACTTCTTCCTGATACCTGCATAATTAGATTAAATGCTTCACTTGATGCATTATATATAGGATAATTTAGTGCTAAATCAGCATTAATAATACCAACAAGTGTAACTAAAGGGAAATCAAGACCTTTAGTTATCATTTTTGTACCAACTAAAATATCATATTCATGTGATTTAAATCCTTGATAAAAAGATTCATAATCCTCAAGCTTCTTAGTTGTATCCATATCCATTCTATAACATCTTGCATCAGGTAAGATGTTATTTAATTCTTCCATTACCTTTTCAGTACCAGTACCAAGATATCTAATTTTATCTGAACCGCAGTGAGGACATATCTTAGGATTTGAAATCTCATATCCACAGTAATGGCACTTTAATGAATCAGTTCTTTTATGATATGTTAATGATACATCACAGTGAGGGCATTTTATTACCTCACCACAACTTCTACACATAACAAATGAAGAATGTCCTCTTCTATTTATAAATAAAACAGTTTGATTACCATCATTAAAATTCTTTATAATTGCATTCTTAAGCTTTAATGAAAATACACTTTTATTTCCATTCTTAAGTTCTTCTCTCATATCAACTATTTCACTTTGAACAAATGGTTTATTATTTGCTCTAAAAGGTAATTCAATTAATTTATATTCACCCTCGCATGCCATATAATAATCACATACATCGGGTGTTGCACTACCTAAAACTAAAGGGCAATTATATCTACTAGCTCTTAATTTTGCAATATCTATTGCATTATATTTAGGATTATTAGTTTGCTTATATGATTGCTCATGTTCCTCATCAACTATAATACAACCTAAATTATTTAATGGAGCAAATATCGCACTTCTTGCACCAATAACTATATCTACTTCTTGTGATAATATTCTTTTCCATTCATTATATTTATCTTTAATAGATAATCTAGAATGTAGAATTGCAATTCTAGATTTAAATCTAGATTTGAAAATATCTGTAATTTGTGGTGTTAAAGATATTTCAGGCACAAGCATTATAGAAGTCTTTCCCATTTCTCTTGCTTTATCAATTAATTCCATGTAAACATTAGTTTTACCTGAACCTGTAACACCATGAATTAAATATGTCATATATTTATCCATCTTAATTGTATCGATAGCTTTTTTTTGATACATATTTAATTCTTTTTTAACATAAGGCTTATCAATAATATCTTCTGCCTTAGGTTCTATTTCTTTTTTATATCTTCTTATAGCACCAATATTTTCTAGTGTATCTATTACATTTTTAGAATAACCAGAATCTACTATTAAAAGTTTTTCTTCAATATCTATTGATATTTCAGATAAATAATCTAATAAAGCTTGACTCTTTTTAGATGGACATTTAATACTATCATCTACTAAAGATATCATTATTTCATAAGGATCTTCTTTTATTTGACGGAATCTTGTATCAAATGAAATATGATTTTCTTTTAATAATTCAAAGCATAGATTTCTTTTTTCTTCATTCATATTGTCAAAAACTAATTCTTTTTTACCTAAAAAGAAATCTTTTACTTCTTTAGTATCATCTAATCTTTTTACAATTGTTTGATATTTTATTTTAAAAGCTCTAGGAATAAGATTTTCTAATGATGAAATCATAAATGCAAAATTATTTGATGAAATATATTTTGCAATACTTATTCCTTCTTCATTTATTAATGGATTTATATCTATTACATCTATAATATCTTTTAGCTTTGACTTATATTCTGTATCCTCATTTAAAGAAACTACAAATGCAACTCTAATCTTATTTGCAAAATCTACCTTTACTCTTGCACCTATTTTTAAAACTCCAATAAGATTAGATGGGATATTATAATCGAATGTTTTATTAACTTGCTTATTTTTAATATCTATTACAACAGACGCAATCATAATATCCTCCTTAAAAAAATAAAAGCCATCAAGAGATGGCTTAATTTATAATTTGATGCCATCATTCAAGCTTTAGCACCGTTCTATTATAGTGGTTGCTTGGTAGTCTTAGAGCTTGTCTCTCGTACCATCTTTATGACATAAAAATTATACTATTTTTTATATTTATTATCAATATAATTTATTAATTAAATTATACCTGTATTTTCTCCAATTCTTTCATCTATATAATTGAATCTTACTAATATCTTAACAACAGCTTTTAATACAATATATAAAATTATTGTTTGTGGTATTAGATACAATAAATTTTTTGGTAAGCTAATCCATGTAAAATATTGAATCATTTGATCAAAATTAAATTGATTAATTATACTCCACCATATAGTACCAAATATTGCGTTAATAACTAAATTAACAAATAATCTTGCGTAAAAGCATTTAGAGAATGTAACTTTTGTTCTATAAAAGAAAATACCATATATAAATCCAGCTGCCATTGCATCTAAGGTATATCCAAAGAACCAAGGACCTGTACCATTAACACCCAAGAAGAATCCTATTGTATCAGAAAGTAATCCAACAACAATTCCTGCCATAGGACCATATATTAATGCGATTATAGAAAAGAAAATGTATGTTAAGGAAATACCTAAAGCACCAAATCCTGAAGGTAAATGTAAGAATTTACATACTATCATCATCGCAAATAATATCGCAATCATGGCAATACTTGAAACCTTATTAAAAGGCTTTATTGCATAACCCCAATATTTTTTATGGAACGGAGTTTTAAATATTTCTTCATTATCATGTATTTCTTTATAATCCTTAAGCTTATTTTTTAAGTGTAATACTAATATGATTATAAATATAATTACAAAACCTACACACATAAATATTGATGAGATAATATAAGGATTTTGATAATTATATAAATATGCAATTGATTTTATATTTACTGCATTAATTTCTAGATTAAAAGTTTTTTCACTATATAAACTATGAGTTTTAGGGTTATTATCTTCATCAAGTATTGGATTTCCATCTTGATCTAATTCAATTCTATATCCATTTAAAATTTCTTCTTCTGTATATAAATACTCTTGTGTGAATGTAAATCCACTAACCTTATTATCAAAATATGCTAAAACGAACTTATTAAACTTAGTAACACCTTCAGATATTGATTTAGATGATGTTACTGAAGTTGTAGTAAATACTTTATTCTTTAACCATAAAGAACCATCTTTATATTCTAAATTAGAGAAAATATCATCATAAGTTGCGTTTGTTGTTGTGAATATTTTAGACATTGACTTAGGACTTTTGCCATCTTCATTCTTACTATTATATTCAGTAACATATTTATTATAAGATTTTATTTCTTTTTCTTGGTTTTTATAAAAATCAGATTTAAAATAATCCAAATAATCCTCACTTGTTATATCAACATCAATTCTATAATAAGAAAAGTTTGGATTATAAATAAATTGTGTTAGGAAATATCCTAATCCAAATGAAAATAATAATACAACAAGTATTAATACTTTAAAACGGAAAATTGATTTAAAAAATTCTTTCATAAAAAAAGGCCTCCATTAAAATAGAGTGCCACTATAAAAAAGTATAAAAACTACTCATATTACAGCGGACGCGCCTAACCATCGCCACAATGTGTTCGTACATGACCAACTTCCCATATCATGTCACTTAACGCGATTAAGCTACTCTGTATATTTACAAAATAAATTATATACTATATTTTTTTATTTTCAATTGCTTTTTTGTATAAAAAGAAAAATGAGGTTTCCCTCATTATTTCAATTCATTAATTTTATCAATTAATATATTCATATTATCAATAGAATTATTAGTTGTATTAATAATTATATCAGCGTATTCTTTTGTTTTTTCTACATATAAATTATGCATTGGCTTTACTGTTTTTAAATATTGTACAACAACACTATCTATTGTTCTTGCACGTTCTTTAACATCTCTATTTAATCTTCTTATAAATCTTATATCGCTATCTGCATCAACAAATATATTAAGACTAGATAATTCTCTTAATTCTTCATCATATAATGCAAATATTCCTTCTAAAACTATAATATTTGATGCTTTAACTAATTCATCATCATTTAGTCTTGAATGAATTCTAAAATCATATTTAGGAGATTTAATATCCATACCATTTAATAAAGCCTTAACATCTCTTTTAACCATACTAAAATCAATTGAATCCGGATGGTCATAATTAATATTTTTTCTTTGTTCTAAAGTCATTAAGTCATTACTTTTATAATAATTATCCATTGATAAAACTGAAATTTTATCTTTATATATTTTTTTTAATTCATTAACTAAAGTTGTTTTACCTGATGCAGTACCACCTGATATTAATATTAATTTATGCATAAACTATACCTCCAAAATAATATCAATTCCATCTTTATTAAAATACTTTTGATAATTATTTATTATAGTATCATATAAAAAATCATTATGTACTTTAACACTTTTAAGTGAATCCATATAATAAAATGCATAATTTGCTATACCAATTAAAGAGTTTAAAGTTTCAGGAAGATCAAGCTCTTCTATTTTTGTATATGCAAAAGCGTATGAATATATAAATTCAGTATTTTTAAGTGTTATAGTATCTAAGCTTTCGCATTTATAAAATAAAGATGCATTTATATTTTTTAAATTTAATTCTATATTATTTAAGTTAGTACAATATGAAAATGCATTACATTCAATATATTCTACATCGCATAAATTAATAGTATCTAATTTAACACATTCACTAAACGCAAGTTTTTCAATATACTTAATACTTTTAGGTAAATTTATACTTCTTAAATTTTTTCTTTCTAAAAAGGCACGTTTACCTATTCTATTAACTTGTAAGCCTTGATATTTTTCTTTAATATCATAGGTTTTTGAATTACCTACTGCCTCATATACATATGCATATTTATTATTTTCATAAGTGTATGTTTTATATAATATTCTTGCTCTTAAGCTAAATACAACTAAAAATAATAATACTAATATTGATAAAAGACAGATAAGAAATTCTATATCATACCTCTTAGATCTCATTTTTCACCTTTTAATTATGTTTATATTGTAATTCATATAAATTATAATACATTCCCTTTTTATTTAAAAGTTCTTGGTGAGTACCAATTTCTTTTATTTCACCATGGTGCAATACTATAATTTTATCTGCATTCTTAACAGTTGATAATCTATGTGCAACAATAATCATTGTTCCAATATTTCTCATTTTATCAAGTGAGTCTTGAATTAAAACCTCAGTTTCAGTATCAATATTTGCGGTAGCCTCATCTAAAATTAATACATTTGGCTTATGAATTACAGTTCTTGCAAAAGATATTAGCTGTCTTTCACCAGCACTAAAATTTGCACCTCTTTCCATTACCTTATAGTCATACTTTCCTGGTAGCTTATCAATTATTTTAGATGCATTTACATACATACATGCTTCTTCTATTTCTTTATCACTAAAAGATTCATCTCTTAATGTAATATTAGATTTAATAGAACCTGAGAACAAGAATACATCTTGTAACATTTGTCCAATACATTTTCTTAATGATTCAGTTTCTAAATCATTAATTGGGATATCATCAATTCTAATCTCACCCTTATTTACTAAATAATTTTTACATATAAGTGCTAAAATTGTTGATTTACCAGCACCTGTTGCACCAACGAACGCAACAGTTTCACCTGCATTAATTGTAAATGAAACATCACGTAAAATCCATTCTTCATCTATATATTTAAACCAAACATGATCAAATTCAATCTTACCATTTAAATGTGTAATCTTTATTGCATCTTTCTTATCAATTATTTCAGGAATTGTATCTTGTATAGAAAATACCTTTTCTGCAGATGCAAATGCTTGCTGTAAGGAATTAAATTGATCAGCAAGATTTTGAATAGGTTCAAAGAAATTAGAAATATATTGATAGAATGAAACATAATTAGATAATGGTAATAATCCATCTCTTAATAAACCAAATCCAAAGAATAATACTAATATTCTTGTAATAATATAAATAAAGAATATTAAAGGTCTAAATATACCAAATATAATTATTTGTTTAACAGATTCACGAGTTAATTTATCATTTAACTTCTTAAATTCTTCTTGCTTCTTTGATTCTTGATTGAATACTTGTGTAATCTTCATACCAGAAAGATTCTCACTTAAATATGTATTTACATTTGAAACACAACCTCTAACGATTCTATGCTCTTTTCTTTGAAAATATCTAAATAGAATCGTAATTATAATTAATATTGGCGCAATTACCGCAATAATAATAGATAATTTTAAAGATAACACAAGCATTATTACAACAACAAATATTAATGTTAGAGCATAACGAATTAAATTAACAATAACAGTTGTATATAATTCATTAATATTATTAATATCTGATGTTACTCTTGTAACAAGCTTACCAACAGGTAAGGTTGTAAATTGATGGATTGATAATCCTTCAATATGATTAAATGTTTCTCTTCTTATTCTTAAGATAGTCTTTTGTCCTGCACGCTGTAATATCATTGTTGTTGTATATAACAATAATGCGTTTAATAAAACAATTACTAAATAAATAAAAGCTAATGATAGTGATATAGATAATCTAAAATTATCTTCTGTTACATAATTAAAATTCTTAATAAAGAAATTACAAATAGTTGTTAAAAATTGATCATTCGAATCATTAACATCACTCATTTGTAAAATACCTATAAGCTTTCCTTCAACAAACGCAGGAAGTAATCCAACAAATACAGTAATAATTGTTAAGAATAACGCAAATATAAACCAAAATAATTCAGGTTTCATATAATTATATAATCTTTTAATTATTTCTCTATCCTTATATGTTTTTATATTTTTATTATCATCATTAATCTGCATTAGTATCACCTCCATTTTCTATTTTTGTTTCTAGATTTTGAAGGTGTACCATCTCTTGATATAATTTATTTGTTTTTAATAATTCAAGATGTGTACCAACACCACTAACCATACCATCATCAATTACAATAATTTTATCAAGTGATTCAATTGTAGATATTCTATGGGCAACAAATATAGTTGTCTTATTTTTTCTTTCTTTTCTTAAATTACTTAATATTGTTGCCTCAGTTTCAGTATCAACTGCTGATACTGAATCATCTAATATCAAAATTAAAGGATCCTTTATTAAGGCTCTTGCGATAGAAACTCTTTGCTTCTGTCCACCTGATAAAGTAACTCCTCTTTCACCTAATATAGTTTCATACTTGTTAGTAAATCCATCTATATTAGTATCAACATAAGCTAACTTTGCTGCATTTCTAACTTCTTCATATGAAGGCTTTTTATCATAATCATACGCAAATGCGATATTATTAATAATACTATCAGAAAACAAGAAATTATCTTGAGGAACATAGCCTATATTATCTCTTAAAACCTTATAAGGTATTTCCATAATATCAGTACCATCAATTAAAATACTATTTTTTTCTACATTATAAGTTCTTAATAATAAATCTACTATTGTAGTTTTACCACTACCTGTCTTACCTATAATTCCAACCATTTCTCCTTGATTTATTTCAAAAGATATATCTTTTAGGGCATATATATCTTTTGAATCTGGGTATTTAAATGATAAATGATTGAATTTAATATTACCTTTTAATTCTTTTAAATCCTTTGCTAAATCATCATTAATTTCTACCTTAGAATCTAAGAATTCTTCTATTCTCTTATAGCTAGTCTTACCTTCTGCAGTATATCTAATAATTAATGAAATTGCTAAAAATGGCCATATTAAAATATCAAAAAATCCAACAAATTTAACCATATTACCTGCAGTAAATTCATTTCCAAAAAATACCTGATGAGTATTTACAAAATATGAACCACCAGCAAATAAAACAACAAATATAACAGATATTAATAACGTTAATATAGTATCTAATAATGTAGAATATCTAACATACTGAATATTTTTTATATAATTATCTTTATTGATTATATCAAAATGTTTTAACTCTAACTTTTCTTTTACAAAAGCTTTAATAACAAATATTCCAGAAAAATTTTCTTCTGAAAAATCAGATAACATATCATATGCTTCCTGACGCTTTAAGAATTTTTCTTTTAATTTCTTTTCAACAATTACTGCAGATATAACAATAATAATCATAGGTACTACTGCCATTAATGTTAATAATGGATTAGTAATAATCATCATAATTAACGCAAATATACCTAAAAATATCATATCAACGAACGCAACCATTCCTAATCCGAATGTTTGTCTTATTGACATTAAATCATTAGTATATAATGCCATTAGTGCGCCTATCTTATGCTCCTTATAATAGCTAACAGAAAGTTTTAATGAATGATTAAATAAATCATATCTTAAATCTCCTTCTATCTTATGAGATGTACCAATAACACAATATCTCCATAAGAATCTACCTATAAGCATTGTTATTGCAACAACAAGTAATATTATTACATAAACCAAAACACCGTCAAATTTATATAATAAAGAAGATTCTTTTCCATTAATACCATCAATTAAATCACCAAACATATATGGTATTAATACTTGGGCAAAATCAACAACAATAAGTGAAATTACTCCAACAAAAAAGAACCAAAAATATTTTTTATAAAATCTATTTACATATTTACCAAATAACATATAAATAGCCTCCTAAATACTAAATAAGCTCTTTCATATCAGATGGTAAGTCACACTTAAATTCCATTTCTTTTTTTGTATATGGATCAATATAATTAATTTTATAACTATGTAGAGCTACTCTATCAATTAAATTATCAAAACTACCATATAATCTATCTCCAAGTAATGGATTACCTAAATATGACATATGACATCTTATTTGGTGTGTACGACCAGTTTTTAAGTTAACACTTACATAAGAATAATTCTTATATTCTTTAATCAAAGAATAGTATGTTATCGCATCTTTTCCTGTCTTTGAAACTACATATTTATTATTAATATGTCTATCAGAACCTATTCTTCTATCAATAACCCCATTCTTATTTTTTAAATGTCCGTTAACTAATAATCTATATTCTCTTTTAAATTCATGAGTTGAAAAATAGTGATCAAAATATGATAAGGTAATATGATCCTTAACAAATAAAATAATACCTGTAGTATCTGTATCGAGCCTATGTGCAAAATAGATATTACATTTAATATTATTTTTATTATAGTATGCTTGTACAATATTACATAATGAATTCTTTTCATCATGAATTATAATACCCTTTGGTTTATTTATAATTAATATATGAGAATCTTCATAAATAATATCAAGTTTTTTATCTAAGGGTTCATATTGTACTTCTACTTTTTCATCAATTGTTATAATATCATCCTTTTTAACAATATATCTTTCGTTAATATCTATTCCATTTACTTTTATTCTTTTCTCTAAAAAAAGCTTATAAATAAAAGATTTAGAAACATAATATGATAAAAGATAATCTCTTATATTTGATTCATATAAAACTTTATATTCAAAAATCATTTCTTAATATACCTTGAATCAATCATTCCAATTAAGCCATCCTTTTTAATTAAAGAATATGGCTCACCTCTTTTAACAACTGATATTACATCACCCTTAGAAACAGATATAAATTGGTTTGTACCATCATAAGAATAATATTTATTCTTAGTTTTATCATAATAAACAAATGATTTATGTACCCACATAATTGTATCTGTTTTAACATGCTTTACTAAATAGAAATCCAAATCCTGATCAACTATTTCAATTTCATTATTACCAAATGTTATATTTACACCATTTGCATTTTTATATATAACATCATCTTTCATTACATATTTTTCATAATGGTCTATCGCATGAAAGCTAATATTCATATCACATAAATTATCTATCATAACAAAATTAATCTGACCACCTTTTACTACATGGTTTCCACCATCAATAGAAAATATGTTCTTTTTAAAATCAAATATAGGATTAACACATGATACGTCTAATCTATAATTTCTTGTTGGGTTATGACCAACAATCATAATCATTTCTTTATTAGATGCGAGATTATAAAAATTATCATATTTTAACATAGGTAATGCATATTCTGGGATATTATTTAGATCATCAATACCACCATGTACTAATACTATTTTATCGTTAATAAAAATAACATCAGTTAATGAATCCATAAAATCATAATACTTCTTATATTTTGTTAATAATATTTCTTTAAATACCTTAACATCATCTTCAGTATCTAATCTAAAGTTTTCTTTTTCTAATATATCATTTAAAACTGATAATTTTCTTGTATTGACATAATATAATGTAGCTTTATGTGCTTCTTCAGGTAATATAAAACGGAAAACCTCATCACAGTTACCACTCATCATATAAACATTTTCATTATGTGATAAAGCAATAACGAAATCTAACATTTTAAGGTTTTCGCCTGGGTCTCCTTTTTCAATCATATCACCAATGACAAATAAATAATCATCTGCAGAATAATTAATTTCTTCAAGTCCCTTTTTAAATGTCACAAGATCTCCATGCATATCAGAAACAAAGATTAATCTTTTATCAGTTTGAATATTTACTTTTTTAATTATTGTCTTCTTTATTTCTTCTGGCATTTCTTTTCTTCTCTTTCTTCTTTTGAATACACGCATCCACAATAATCTTGTCTATATAAGCCATACTCATTAGATAATTCTATACTTCTATTATATCCATTTTCTTTTTTGAAATCAGAATATAAATATTTAATTCCAATTTCTTTTTCAAGTTCAAATCCAATTTGGTTTATCCATTTAGATACTTTATATGGTGAGATTGATAATGTAGTTGAAAAATAATCATATCCATGCGCTTTAGCATATATAGCTGTTTTTCTTAATCTAAGCTTATAGCATAAATAGCATCTATAGCTTCTTTCACCATCATGCTCATGACCAAGTATTGCATCATCATAATCTTTAGCATTATATTTATCATATAATACATCAATATCATTATGAGCCTTAGCCATAAATTCTTTAATAGTTTCTAATCTTTTATTATATTCTTCTTCAGGTTGAATATTATCATTTGAATAAAAAATAGAAATATTAAATGCATCACATATTCTTTCTAAGCATGCGCTTGAACATGGTGCACAGCATGCATGAAGTAAAATTTTTGGCTTTGTTTCATCATTTTCTTTTAATGAAGATATTAATTTTTTAAAATTATTGTATAATTCTTTTTCATTTAATTCCATAATATCACCATAGTCTTTAATATTATATAATAATATTTAAGTTTTTAATAGTAACAAAAAATCAATACTAATATTTCACATAGTTTATAAGATGCGGAAATAATCACTTTATTTTTAAGTCAAAAGGTTTTGATAAAAAATTAAATAAGGTGTATAATATAAATATACAAATCCTAAAGAAAGGGGGATTCAAATTGTTTTCTGTAGGTGATATTCTAATGTATACAACCTATGGTATATGCAAGGTGG
>CACZRY010000121.1 GCA_902783745.1 uncultured Erysipelotrichaceae bacterium | reverse complement strand
TAATAATCAAAATATAAATAATGAAATACCAGAAGCAGTAATTAAAGAAGAATCTGATATATCGAAAGAAACAATAACGGAAAAAGAAGAGGAGACCAATAAAATGATAAAAGATGACGATATTGCTGAAGATGTAGGTTCACTATTTACTTCATTAAAAGATAGTGAAGAGACCTTTTCAACTTATTCTGTATATATTGTAAGAACTGAAGAAACTTTAGATACAATTATTTCAAAATTTAAAATAACAAAAGAAGAGTTAGAAGCATATAATGACCTATCAAATATTGGAGTTGGTTCAAAACTTATAATACCGTTAAATAATGAGTCAGATTAGTTATATAAATAAATCTAAAATAATTATTAAAAGTGGTAAAAAGTATTTTGTTAAAAAAAGAAAAATAGACATATCAGCAATATACCAAGAATTGGAGAATAGGGGTTTTAACAATTATTTAGCGCCATTAGAAATTAACGATAATGAAGAGATATATCCATATATAAATGAAATATTCTGTCGAAAAGAAGATCGAGCTATTGATATAATGCTGCTATTAAGTCAGCTTCATAATAAAACTATGCATTTTGAAAAAACTAATTCTGATGATTTAAAAGGAATTTATGAAGATGTAATAAAAAGATTAGATACTGCATATTATTATTATCTAAGTATGCAAGATACAATAGAAGAACATGTATATATGTCACCAGCAGAATTATTACTCATGGAGAATATTTCAAAAGTATATTATATGATAAATGTATCGCGCCAAAATATAGAAAAATTTTATCAACTAGCAGAGAAAAAAGAAACTATTAGAAAAGTTCAGCTTCATGGAAATATATCGTTAAAACACATTGTAGAATCGAAAAATAAATATCTAATAAGTTGGAATGCTTCGCATGTTGATTTTCCAGTATATGATTTATTAAACTTTTTTAAAAGTGATTATAGGAATATTGACTTTTTACCACTCTTAAAAAAATATAATTCAAATTTTCCATATACCGAAGAAGAAGAGAACCTTTTTTTGGCTCTAATTAATATACCGCCAGTGATAGCAATAAATAATTCAAGCTATAATAACACTATTATTGTCAAGAACTTTGTAGATTATCTGAATTCAGTAATTTCCTTAAAATTAAAAGATAACGAAGAAAAGCAAGAAGCCGATTAGTAGAAATTCAAATAACAATATAATTGCATTTAATCTAGTAGTTATAAATACTAGCAATAATAACTGATAGAAAATTATTATCATTGTAACTAAAATACTTGTTAGATAAAAAATATTACTTCGTCTTTTTTGTTTACAGGAGTTGCACTTGCAAAATAAAGGATGTCGTATTTTCATATAATCACCTATAATACTCTATGAATTAAATTAAAGAATGTGAATTGTGATAGACTTTTATTCCGATAAGCTTTATAATACAGGTTGGAGAAATCCTATAAATATTAATGATAAGTGAGGTAATATTATGGAATTAAAAGGATCAAAAACAGAGCAAAATTTATTGGCTGCTTTTGCTGGTGAATCACAAGCTAGAAATAAATATAGTTATTTTGCGTCAAAAGCTAAGAAAGATGGTTATGAGCAAATTGCGGCTATTTTTGAAGAAACTGCTAATAATGAAAAAGAACATGCAAAAATGTGGTTTAAGGAATTAAATGGTATTGGAGATACTAAAGATAATCTAAGTGCAGCTGCAGATGGTGAGAATTATGAATGGACTGATATGTATGAGGAATTTGCAAAAACTGCAGAAGAGGAAGGATTTATTGAACTTGCAGCTAAATTTAGAGCTGTTGGTTTAATTGAGAAACACCACGAAGAGCGTTATAGAGCGTTACTTCATAATGTAGAGATGCAAGAAGTATTTGAAAAGTCAGAAGTTAAGGTTTGGGAATGTAGAAATTGTGGACATATTGTTGTTGGTACTAAGGCACCTGATGTTTGTCCCGTTTGTAATCACCCACAATCATATTTTGAAATCTCAGAAAATAATTACTAGAAATATGGGCTTATTTTGAATAAGCCCTTTTTCCATACTTAAAATAATTATATAATAAAGTTATATTAATGATTTAGGAGAGTAATATGAGATATGTAACTATTTATGGGAATGCACAATCTATTACAATGCCACACCCACAAACATATTGTAAAAATTTAACACTAAGATATCCAATATTTTGCCCTTTTAATGGTAAAAAATTAAAGATAACCTTAGATAATTTTTTGATAGATGAAGAAATATCAATTGATTATGTATCAATTGGTATTGGAGATAGCTTATCTGATAAAATAACAAAAAATATTGGATTTTTAACATTTAATGGGAATAAAAATGTTAAAATAAATCCTCACCAATATATTGAATCTGATGAATTAGATATTGATATATTAGAAGATCAATATATTATTGTTTCAATATATATTAAAGATTATTGTAATTTATGTGGTGGAGTTGATATCAAAGGACCTTTATCAAAAGGATATTTTGCATATGGAGATCAAGGGCTTAATAATGTATTAGATATTAATACATCTAAACAAACATCTTGGGTTTATTTAATATCTAATATTGACCTTTATACAGATGATTCTAATAAGGCATTAATTTGTTATGGAGATTCTATAACATCACAAGATTGGCCGGATTATATGTTAATGGCATTAAGAGAAAATAATATAAAAAATATATCTGTTATAAGAAAAGCTGTGTCTGGTACTAGAATATTAAGACAATATGACTGTATTACATATCAATCATATGGCTTAAAGGGAAGTAATAGATTTATGCATGAAATATCTTCAGTTAAAGGAGCTTATTTAGTTATAGTGCAGCAAGGAATTAATGATATTATTCATCCTGTAGGTGAAGATAT
Organism: uncultured Erysipelotrichaceae bacterium; assembly: GCA_902783745.1. GTDB lineage: Bacteria > Bacillota_I > Bacilli_A > Acholeplasmatales > Anaeroplasmataceae > Anaeroplasma. Next base: position 6,231 of record CACZRY010000121.1, on the reverse strand, counting down.
AAATATATTTAGACCAATGAGTGATTTACCTACCGCAAAAGAAATGATTGAGGGAATCAATTATTATAAAGATATTTCTAATAAACTTGGATTAGAATTCATGGTTGGTACACTACTTCCTATTTATAATTGGAGAACATATGAAGATTTTAGAGAGGAATTAAAAAATGAATTTAATTATTATCTAAAATCTAATTATAAATATATAGATTTTAATTTAGAAGTTGGAATATTTGATAATAATATATGGAAATTTAAGGATGGATATGATTCAGGAGATCACCTACATCCATCTAAATTGGCATATAAGATGATGGGTAATTTGGCCGCAAATAAAATATTTAATAAATAGTTTTATATTATTTATATCAATTCGTTTACTTTTTTGGTATAATAAACATAATGAAATTGATTTTAAAAGTGAGGTTTTATAATGAAAAGATTAGTAACTAGAAGTGATTTTGATGGTTTAGTTTGCGCAATGATTCTAAAAGAATTAAAAATTATAGATGAAATTAAATTTGTTCACCCTAAGGATGTACAAGATGGTAAAGTTGAATTATCAAAAAATGATATTACAACAAACCTACCATTTGACCCAAGAGTAGGATTATCATTTGACCATCATGAAAGTGAACTTATAAGATTAAAGGATGTTGATACATCTAAGCTAATTATTGATGGTAATGCAAAAAGTGCTGCTAGAGTAGTTTATAATTATTATGGTGGAAAAGAAAAGATTAAAGCTGTAAGTGAAGAAATTATGACTGCAGTAGATAAGGGAGATTCTGCTGATTTTACAGTTGATGAAATATTAGAACCATCAGGATGGGTATTATTAAATTACATTATGGATGCAAGAACAGGTCTTGGTAGATTCCGTGAATTTAGAATTTCAAATTATGATTTAATGATGGAATTAATTGATTATTGCATGAATCATCCTATTGATGAAATATTAAGATTACCTGATGTTAAAGAAAGAGTAGATTTATATTTTGAACAAGCAAATCTATTTAAAGAACAATTAAAGAGAATTGTAAAGATTGATAATAAAGTTGCAGTATTAGATTTAAGAGGAGAAGATGTAATATATGCTGGTAATAGATTTATGATATATGCATTATATCCAACTATTGAAATATCAGTACATGTTGCATGGGGATTTAAGAAACAAAATACTGCAGTAATGATTGGTAAGAGTATTGTAAATAAGAATTCTAAATTCGATATTGGCGCATTATGTCTATCTTATGGTGGAGGAGGACATCAAAATGCTGGTACTTGTCAGCTTGATAATGATAAAGTAGATCAAGAATTACCAAACATTTTAGATAAATTAAACGGAAGAAAATAATAAGGTTATGGCTTAGGCCATAACCTTATTTTCTTATCTTAATCCAAAATATAATCCGCTTGCTAAAATGTAATTACTGATTGTAAAATTATTTCCATATGTATAGAATTCATTTTTAGAATATGATTGATTAAATTTAATTGAATCTTTAACATATGAAAATCCTAATTTTACATCATTAATTTGGTAATACTTAATTGGATAATCATAATTTAAGTCAGTATATGTTACATTTATATAAATATCAATATCAGAAGTAAATGTCATTCTATAATTACCTAATGGATAATCCATAGTAATATATATTTTATTACCTCCACTATTATATAAATCATAAATAGTAGAATCATTAAAATCTAAGATGTTATTTAATGATATTTCTTTAATATAATAAGTTTTAGTATTAAACTCATCATAACCCAAATCATTAAAGTCATTTATAAATAAGCTTTCGTTATCATTATAATTTAAGTTATTAAAATCTAATTTATAAGTGTTTTGTAATACTGCTTCATAATAATCATGTGTTGAATCATGAATATAATTTTTTAATAAAGAAGAAGTGATATTTTTCATAAAATATTTATATAAATTTTCTTTATCTTTTGTAACAATATCAAATGATAAATTTTCATTTATATAATTTTTTCTTTCGATTATATCAAATTCATCTAAAACTACTTTTTCACATCTTCCTAAATAAAGAAGCATACTATGTTCTAAATTATTAGATTTTTTTGCGACTGTTTCATATCCAACTATACCAAAGTGATTATCAAAATTGTTTTCAACCTCACATAAAGTATATTTAGGACTTACAACAATATTAGAATAGATATAATCTAAATCTTGATTCCATAATCCATCAAATCTATAATATATTCCATTTTCAATATAATCTAGATTAGTTTTTGGAGTATATGATGATTTAGATAAATATTTAACTGTATCATTGTATAAGACATCACCAAATCTATTAACATAAGTAACAGTATAAAATGTAGGTAATTTAGTTTCTTTTAAACTGAATTTTAACGCAATATGATTTCCTTTATATAAGAAATCAAAATGCTTTTGTCCTGGAGTTAAAAATTGATCTAACTCATCTTTTGAAAACAAGCTTTCAGTTACATGCATATATTTAATAGAAGAATCAATATATGTTGCCTTAAGTAGAATTTTTTGTTCTGCAAAATGACCAATTTCAATTGCTTCATTTGGTACGTTTACAAATTCTAATGTTTTAACATTAGGTTTTGAAAAAATATCATTTACATAATCAATTGATAATTCATTAATTTTAGTGTTTTTGCTTGTACATGAAATTAATGATATTGATGTAATTATTATAGATAAAAGTAATAGTAATTTTTTCATATTATTCTACCACCTTTTCATAAATTGCATAAACATCAAGGTCAGATGTTATAAAACTAAAATCTTTATCCCATGATACAAATGTATAACCTTCAATTTGATATTGATTAAAGAATGGTTCTTTTGCAGCCTCTTCATTTAATACAAGCTCACGTGAAATAATATTTCCAAATCCATCATAGAATGTAACAGTGTAGTAAGTATCTAAGATATAATATGATGTAAAATTAACATCATGATCTGGCATTATAAATGTATCGTTATTATGATATAAGAGATTACCTATTCTATATCCTTTGAAAATATAACCATCACGTATAATTATATCTTTTGGAAATTCGATTTTTTGACCTGGCAAGTATGCAGTTTTATTTTCACCATCAAATGTTACAAATTTTGCAGATGATGAAACATATTTAAATGGTATTTTTATTTCTTTTGATGAAAAAGAAGAAGTATTTAATTCAATGATAATATTACCTGTAGTTTTTGGTATATTATCATCAACTATTATTTTATTTCCAACTATCTTTACATGTTCATTATCTGTAGAAATAGATTTAAATAAATTATATGAATAAGGCTTATCTATAAATACTGAATCTAAGAAATCAACTTTATAATCTAAAGAAAATGTTTTAGTATATTCAGACATAGAAGATGCATCAAATACATTAAATACTAATAGATTTGTATCTTTAATTTCTGTTTCAGTTTTATTTAAATTAAGCTCCTCTATTGCGCTTTCTTTAACTTCATATGAAGCTCCAAGCTTTAATAAAGGTGCTTTTTTAGAATAAAGATCCCAGCTTCCATTTATAAATATTAAAACATTAATATTCAATTTGACTCTAAATAAGAATCCAAATTCTAGTGATGCTGCCGCATTACCATTAAATTCATGAGTTATGAAATTATAAGATATACTTCCAAGACCTTGTGCTTGTAAATAAACACCTGCATCAATATCAGCACTAATTGATGCTAAAAATCTAATTCCTGTGATATAACATGTTATTTTTAATTTTAAGAATAATTCAGTAGATAGAGTACCTGCAATTGAACCTTCTAATATTTTTGCGTTAACATTAGATGGCGATGCTCCACCATCTCCATTACCAGAAGAAGATGAATAATTAATTATTACTTGATGTGAACTATAAGTATAGGCAACACCAAGTGTAATATTACAATCAAGCTTTAGGCAAACAAATAATTCAACATCAATAGATATATATCCAAAATGTAATGATACATATCCGATGTTTACCATCATTGTATCTCCTACAACCTTATCTCTTTTGTAACCTAATAAGTCTGCCTCTGCCCATTTACCCTTTAATTCCTCAACAGCCTTTTTAGCTTTGCTAAAATCTAGATTATCAGGATAATCAGGTTGATATCCAACATTAAATTTAGGATTTTTTAATGATATTAATACTTGATATGAAAAAGATTCATCACTTGAAACACTACAGTTCATTTTTAAACCAGTAGGTATACCTAAGAATGTTTCAAGCTCTGCATCTGCAGATGCATTAAATGTTTTTGTCCATAAAAATTTAAATGATACACATAATCTCCAACCTGAATTGAACTCAAATGTTAATGAAACATCAAATCCTAAGCTTATTTTATTTCCTTCAGGCTTAAATGATACATTTACTGTTGCGATATCTAAAAGCTTATTTACCGCAGGAGAGAAGCCATATTTATCTGATATTGCATATAAATGTACTAATACGAAATCTGAATATACTAAATCTTTTGCGATGTCATTTATATCATTTAGCATAAAATTATTTTCCATATCTAATTCTTTATTATTAATATGCAACCTACATTCGTTAAATATTTTATCTGCATCAGGTAATTTATAATATATTTTTGTTTTACCATTAATTACTTCTTTAGAAATAATTTCTATATATAATTTATCTATTGAATTTGAAAATGTAATAATATCATTTGAAGATTCATTAATAATTCCATCATAAAATAAATAATTTTCTGGATCATCATATCCATTAAAATGTGTTACTTTAGATAAATCATAATCTGGATATTCTTTTAAACTAAAATCATTACTATCATTTGCTTTAACAGTAAATATTATTGATCTTATAGAATTATCTTTTTCACTAAACTTTAAATATGAATTAGAAGATATATCAATTGTATATGCACCACCATCTTCAAATCCACCTTCTTTAAATACTTTACATACTCTTTTTTCGCCTGTAAAAAAGAATTCATAATCTAATTCTATGTCCTCACCATAATACAAACCATCTATTGCGCTACTAATATCAAAATCAGCAAGATAATAAGAATTGATTTCTACATTTATAAAGAAATCTGGTTCTACATCCATAAATGTATTCGATAATGCGTCTTTATCTTCAATTTCTATTTCTTTATAGCTTAACTCATTTGATAATCCGATATCATCAACCATTTTTACATTTTCTAATGTATTAGCTATATCTTCATTATTTGATTTAGCACATGAAAATAATAAAAATGTAGAAGATATTATTAAAAGTAATGTCAAAATCTTTTTCATTTCATTCATCCCCTTTTTTAAAAAATTATACTATATTTATTTATTAGTTCATATATAAAAGTGCTTTTATTAATATGTAATTTTAAAAAAATATGTTAAAATCTAAATATATTGTTAAAGGATGGATATTTATGGAAAATAAGCTTTTAATATTTGATTGTTTTGGGGTTTTATGTCAAGAAATTTCACCTAAATGGTTTAGAATGCATTTTAGTGATGAAGAGGCTAAAATTTTAAAACCAAAGTTTTTTAATGGTGCCGATAGAGGAGATATAGATATTTATGAATTAGTTGATAGAATATCTAATTATACAAAAATACCTTCTTCTAAAATATTAGAAGAATGGAAGATGATTTTTAATAAAAATGATGAATTATTAAATTACATTAGGAAATTAAAAGGAAAATATCATATTTGCCTTTTATCTAATGTTGTAAAAGGATTTGTAAATTTTTTATTTGAAGATCCAAACTATCTTTCTAATATATTTGATAAAACATTTAATTCATGGGAGCATCATACAAGAAAGCCAGAAAAAGAATTTTATAAAATTTGTATTGATTCCTATAAGGATTATAATTTTGATAAAATCTATTTTATAGATGATAATGAAAAGAATTTAGTAGGTTTAGAAGAATTTAAGATAACACCACATTTATATACTTCAAATGAGGAGTTGTTTGAATTCTTTAGAAATGAAGGTATTAAAATAGATGAATAATTATATTTTAAAAGAAGATAAAACAAATCTTAGGTTAAATGATGTTATAAGTCATATATTAGTTATGCAAAATAATATTAAAACTATAGATTTAGCATTAATTAAAAAGAATATAGAAGATTTATATTATATAGAAAATTTAGGAATAGGTATTTTTATTAATTTTGATTTAATAGATGAAAAGCTTAGCTATATAGAAAAGTTATTTA
>CACZRY010000120.1 GCA_902783745.1 uncultured Erysipelotrichaceae bacterium | reverse complement strand
TGCATCATTACAACCTGACTTACCTCTTGCACCTGTATATTTATTAAAAGTTAAACCTTGTCCTAAATAAGAAGCATTCTTTGATTCAAATACACCCTTATATAATGGATCATAACCTGCAGATACATCACTTGATAGCATATATGTATTTTCTAAACAATCGATAAGCTTTAAGTCATTATAGTTACCTTCTTGCATAGAAATCATTCTTGCAACTAAATTAAAATACCATTTTGATTCAGCGCCTGTTGCTCCAATAGAACCAACCTCTTCCTTATCAACTAGATAAACAGAAGAAGTTCTTTCTAAATCATTTGAATCTAGTAAAGCCATTAAAGAAGTATATGAACATACCTTATCATCTTGACCATATCCTAATACCATAGAACGATCTAAGCCTAAATCTCTTGTCTTACCTGCTGGTACAACTTCTAATTCAGCTGATATAAAATCTTCTTCTAAAGCGCCATATTTTTCTTTTAAAATACGTAAGATGTTAGCCTTAACTGTTGCTTTATCGTCTTCCTTAAAAGTAATTCCGCCACCGATAATTAAGTCAAGGTCCTCACCTTCAACTGCCTTAGCCGCAGTCTTAGTTAATTTGTCAGCTGAAAGATGGATTAATAAATCTGAAATACAAAAAACAGGATCATTTTCATCTTCACCGATATTTACTACCTCTAAAGAACCATCCTTCTTACAAATTACACCATGTAAAGCCATTGGTCTTGTAACCCATTGATACTTAATGATTCCACCATAATAATGAGTATCTAAATAACAAATGTCATTATCCTCATAAATTGGATTTTGTTTAATATCAAGTCTAGGTGAATCAATATGTGCACCTAAAATATTAAGTCCTTTTGTAATTGGTTCCTTACCAATTATAAATGCAGCAAAGTTTTTGCCTTTGTTAGTAGCATAAACCTTATCTCCTGCCTTTAAAGTCTTAAATTCCTTGATATCCTTATAGCCATATTTCTTAGCTAAATTAACTGAAGAGATAACCATTTCTCTTTCAGTCTTTGATGCTGTAAGATAATCCTTATAGCCTTCTGAAAATTGCATACATAAAGTCATTTCATCTTTAGTATACTTTTCCCATGCATTTTTCTTATACATATTAAATTACCTCCGTGACATATATTATAACATTTTATGTTTTAAATAAACATAATAGTAAAAAAAATTATAAATTAATTTTAATTGATTTTATTATATGGTATAATAAGAGAAATTATTTGTAATTGATAGGTTGGTGATTGTCGTGGATGATAATAAAGAAAGATTACAAAAGGTTATGGCTCAGGGCGGAATTGCTTCAAGAAGAAAGTGTGAAGAGATTATAACTCAGGGCAGAGTAAAGGTTAATGGTGTTGTTGTTAACACATTAGGTACTAAGGTTTCAAAATCAGATGAAATTGAAGTTGATGGTAAGCCTTTATTTAAACAAGAATTAGTTTATTATGTTTTAAATAAGCCTACAGGATATTTAACTACAGTATCAGATAAGCTTGGTAGAAGAACAGTTATGGATTTATTAGAAAAACAAACTATTGAATCTGAAAGAATTTTCCCTGTAGGTAGATTAGATTATGATACTTCAGGAGTACTTTTATTAACAAATGATGGTACGTTATCATATAAACTAACAAGAAGCGAAAAAGAAGTAGAAAAAATATATCAAGCAAGACTTGATGGTATTATCACACAAGAAGCTGTTGAAAGATTACTAAAAGGTGTCTTAATTGATGGTATTATGACTAAGAAGAGTCATGTTGAAGTTATTTCTTTTGATAGAAAGAATAAATCTACTTTAATTAAACTTGGAATTACTGAAGGTAGAAATAGACAAGTAAGAAAAATGTGTGAGGCTGTAGGATTCCCTGTTAAGAAGCTTAAAAGAATTTCATTTGGTGGAGTTACATTAGATGGATTAGGCGTTGGTGAATATAGAAAATTAAAGCCACATGAAATTAAAAAATTATATAGTCTATAGGCTTATAAGTAAGCAAATATATTTAAAAATATAACAAAATGTGTTAAAATTATAGAGTATGAGGTTTTATATGGATAATTTTGTTGTAGCAATAGATGGACCAGCTGGTTCTGGTAAATCATCTGTATCAAAAGAAATTGCTTCAAGACTAGGATTTACTCATATAGATACAGGTGCAATGTATAGAGCAGTTACATTATACGCACTAAGATTAGGTATCAATTTAGATGATGAAGCATCTTATTCATTTGTAAATGATTTAGATATTATTTATAAAGATGGTAAGACATATCTAAATGGAAAAGATGTATCTAAAGAGATAAGAAGTCAAGAAGTTACAAATCATGCATCCCTTCCTGCAAGAATTAATGCAGTAAGAGATAGAATGGTTTATTTCCAAAGAGAAAGCTTAAAAAATGGAAAAGTAATAATGGATGGTAGGGACATTGGTACTGTTGTTGCTCCAAATGCTAATTTAAAGGTGTTCTTAACTGCATCTCCTGAGGTTAGAGCATTAAGAAGATGTAAAGAGAATGCTTTAAAGGGAATTGAGTCTAATTACGATATTATTTTAAAAGAAATAATAGAACGTGATAGAAAAGATTCAACAAGAAAGATAGCTCCATTAAAGCAAGCAAATGATGCTATTTTAGTTGACACAACTAATTTAGGTATAGAGGAAGTAATTAATAAAATTATAGAATTAATAAATGAGAGGTTAGGAAAATAAGTATGGGTTTTATGGATGAAGTAATGGCTAACTATAAGGATGCTCCAAAGGTTGGCGAAAAAGTAAAAGGTAAGGTTGTTTCAATTGAAAATCAAAAGACAATTAAATTAGATATTGGATGCTTTACTGAAGGTACAATGCATTTAGAATATTTTACAAAGGATCCAAATGTTGAATCTTTTGAAGGATTAGTAAATGTTGGTGATGAAATCGAATGTGAAGTTGCAAAAGTAGATGAGCAACATTCATTAATTTTATTATCTAGACAAGATGAATTAAAATTAGAAGCATTTAATGAAATTAAAGAAGCATTAGCTGAAGGTAAGACTATTGAGGCTTGTGTTACTAAGGATGTTAATAATAGAGGATATATTTTAACTTACAAGGGTATTTCATTATTTATGCCAAAGAGTCAATCACCTAAAGATGTTAAGCTTAAGTCTAATATCAATGTTTTAGTATTAGATGTTGATAATGAAAAGATGAAAGCTGTTGTATCAGCTAAGGCTATTCAACATCTAGAATATTTAAAGAAGAAAGAAGAAGCTTTAGAAGGTATTAACGTTGGTGATACATTAAATGGTGTAGTTACTAAGGTTGAAAACTATGCTGCATTCGTTAAGTGTGGTGATGTTTCTGGTATGATTAAGGCTAAGGACGTTGCACATGAATTCGTTGACGTACAAAAGGTGTTAAAAGTTGGTGATGAAGTATCTGTTAAGGTATTATCAAAGGAAAATGGTAAATTATTATTCTCTAGAAAAGCTTTAATTGATTCTCCATATCAAGCATTTGCTAAAGCACATAATATTGGTGATAAGGTTAAAGGTAAGGTTTCTAATAAATTAGCATTTGGTCTATTATTAGAATTAGCACCAAATCTAAAGGGCTTATTACATAGAAGTGAATATTCTTATAATCCAAATGATAATTTAGCATCAAGAGTAATTATTGGTGATGAATTAGAAGTTGCTATTCTTTCTATGGATGAAAAGGATGAAAAGATTAACTTATCTATTAAAGCATTAATGGATAATCCTTGGGAAAGAGTTGAAGCTCAAGTAGGAGATATCGTTAAGGCTAAGGTTATTGGAACTAATAAGGGTGGAGTTGAAGTTGCAACTGAATTAGGTGTTGATGGCTTCATTCCAAAGTCAGAAGCTTTATCATATGATGATAGAAACAAAGAAGTAAGTGCATTCTTTGCTAAGGATGATGAAGTTGAAGCTAAAATCATTGAAATTGATCCAAAACAATGGAGAATGGTTTTATCAATTAGAAAAATAAATGAAGATAAGGCTAGAGCTGATTTAGAAAAATATAATGATTCTGAAGAAGTTTCTACAAATGTCGGAGATAAATTAAAGTAAAAAATTAATAAATGGTGGTGGTAATATGTTACCTAAGGTAGCAATAGTAGGTAGACCTAATGTTGGTAAGTCAACATTGTTCAACCGTATCATAGGTGAAAGATTATCCATTACAGATGATCAGCCAGGTGTTACAAGAGATAGAATTTACTCTAAGGCATCTTGGTTAACAAAGGAATTCTTTTTGATTGACACAGGGGGCATTGAGCTTAGTGATGCTCCCTTTTTAACAGAAATTAAAGCCCAGGCAGAAATTGCTATGGAAGAAGCAGATGTTATTGTGTTTGTTGTTGATTGTCGTAATGGACTAACATCTGATGATTCATATATAGCAAAATTATTATATAAAACTAATAAGCCTGTAATTGTAGCAGTTAATAAAGTTGATGATGAACAATTTAGAGAATCTCAATATGAATTCTATTCATTAGGATTTGGAGATCCTATAATTATTTCATCAGGTCATGGTGTTGGTATTGGTAATTTATTAGATAAAATTATATCTTTATTACCAACTAAAAAGGATGAAGAAGTTGATGATTCAATTAAATTTGCAATTATTGGTCGTCCTAATGTTGGGAAGTCTTCACTTACAAATACAATTCTAAATGAAGAAAGGGATATTGTATCTAATATTGAAGGTACAACACGTGATACAATTGATACAAAATTCCAAAGAGATGGAAAGAAATATACAGTTATTGAT
>CACZRY010000119.1 GCA_902783745.1 uncultured Erysipelotrichaceae bacterium | reverse complement strand
GCTTGATACATCATTTAAAATTAAAGAAATTATTCTTTTAATTTGTTCTATTATATTTTTAACATCATTTATAATTGTTTTGATTTCATTAATTAATAATAAAAATCAAATGTTTGAAATAGATAAAAGAGTAGTTGATTTTATGTTAGCTAATAGAGGAGATAAGAATGGATTTATATATTATCTATTTAAAATAATTACTCAATTTGGATTTTTATATGTTTTAATAGCACTTGGCATTTTTATCCTAATATATACAAGATTAGATATTAGATTTATACTACCTTTAGGTATAATACTTACTGCGTTACTTATAAATCATATATTAAAAAATAGTATTGCAAGAATTAGACCAGATGATTTGTATAGATGGGAAAATATAGATTCATATAGCTTCCCATCATCTCATTCTTTAGCATCTACTATTTTGTATTCTTATTTGATATATTTTACATATAAGGATAATAAAATGAATAAAGTATTAAAGATAATAATTATAGTTTTTTCTATAATAATTATTCCATTAGTATTAATATCTAGAATGGTTTTAATGGTACATTATTTTACAGATGTTTTAGCAGGATTCTTACTTGGTATGTTCTTTTTTATAATATGTATAATGTTATTAGAATTCTTTATTAAAAAAGAAATACTTATAAAACCATTAATTAATTTTAAAAAGAAAAGTGAGGACTAATATGAAAGCACTTATTACAGGCGCATCATCAGGAATTGGCTATGAAATGGCAAAAGAACTTATTAGATTAGGATATGATTTATATTGTGTTTCAAGAAAAGAAGGAGATTTAATAAATTTAAGTGATGAAGAAAAATCTCATGTTACATTTATGTCATATGATCTATCTATTGAAGATGAATGCTTTAGATTAATTGATGATACTAAAGATTTAGATTTAGATATTTATATTAATAATAGTGGATATGGTGATATTGGATATATTAATACTACTGATATTAATAAAGAAATTAATATGGTTAAACTAAATGATATTGCAACACTAATATTAACTAAAGAATATATTAAAAGATTTATAAAAAAAGATAAGGGTAGGGTATTAGTTACTGCAAGTGCTGCCGCATTTGGTGCCGCACCATATATGTCTTGTTATTATGCAACAAAGGCTTTTGTATTTTCTTTAATGCATGGATACCATAGAGAATTAAGAAATATGAAAAGCAAGGTTAAGGTATCAATTTTATGTCCAGGTCCTGTTAAAACAAGATTTGAAGAAAAGGCTAATACTAAATTTATGATTAAGCCTATAAGCCAAGAGTATGTAGGTAAGTACGCTATTAAAAAGATGCTTAAGGGTAAGCTTGAAATTGTACCAGGTTTTACTATTAAGCTTACACATTTATTTTCACATTTTGTACCAAAGCGTATTATTACAAAGGTACTTAATAAGAGTGCATCAATAAAAGAATAATAAATAGTTTCTTCTTATAGTTAATTTTTAAAAAATATGATAAAATAAATATACTAAATTATTTTTTAAAATGTATAGAGGTATATTATGGATAATAAGAATTTAACAGAAGAAGAAATTACAGAAAAGGGAAACCCTAAAAATCCATTAGGTGAATATGGTAGCCTAATGTTAAGAAGAATGAATAGAAGCCATCAACCATTAACTAAATTTGCGTTAGGATTTTTAAATTTTAAGGCAGATGATGTTATATTAGATATTGGATGTGGTGGTGGAAACACATTAAAGCTTATTCATGAATATAATCCTAAAGCAAAGCTTTATGGTGTTGATCATTCTATAACATCAGTTAATGAAACTATAAAATATAATAAAGAATTAGTAGATGATAAGACATTAGAAGTAATTAATTCTGATGTTGAAAAATTGCCTTTTGATGATAATACTTTTTCTAAAATTGTTACAGTTGAATCATTTTATTTTTGGCCTAACCAAAAAGAAAATCTAAAAGAGGTTTTAAGAGTATTAAAGCCTCATGGACATTTACTTGTTGTAAATGATATTTATGATACAGGTACATTAACAGAAAAAGAATTAGCAAATGTTAAAAAATATAATTTAAAGATTAGAACTGAATCTGAATATCAGGAATTATTTTTACAAGCAGGATTTAAAGATATTAGATGCCATAAAATGGATGGAGAAGATTGGATGGTAATAGATGGACAAAAGAAATAAAAAAATTAGTATTTACAAATTCTAATTTTATTGTATAATTCTTTTGTGTTATCTTAAGATAACAAAATATTAATAAAGATTTAGCTTATGCTAATGATTATAGTAGTGATTACTTATAGTAATTGCTACTTTTATTTATAAGGGGGCTTATATGAGAAGCGAATGGAAGCCAGGTAATATGTTGTATCCGTTGCCAGCAGTAATGGTTACTTCTGGTGATATTGATGATAAAATGAATATTTTTACTGTTGCATGGTGTGGAAATGCATGTACTAATCCACCTTATGTTTATATATCAGTAAGACCTAAAAGATTTTCATATGAATTAATTAAGAAAACCGGAGATTATGTAATTAATCTTGTCACAAAGGATTTAGTTAAGGCATGTGATTATTGTGGTGTTGTTTCCGGTCGTGATCATGATAAATTTAAGGAAATGAATCTTACCCCTATTAGACTTAAAGGAACAAATGTGCCTGGTATTGAAGAAGCACCAGTAAATATAGTATGTCATTTAGAAAAAGAAGTTGAACTTGGTAGTCACAATATGCTAATAGCTAGTGTCAAAGGAGTTTTTGTTAATGATAAATTCTTAGATGAAAAGAATTATTTTGATATGAAGAAGGCAGGTTTGATTACTTATTCACATGGTGAATATTATACGTTGGGAGAGTATGTTGGGAAGTTTGGGTATTCTGTAAGAAAGAAAAAATAATTGGAGGACTTTATTGTGAGAAATAGTAATAAAGATTTCAATAACTTAGGAATAGCTTCAAAAGAAGAAAAAGAAATAGAAAATAAAATTAATTCTGGTGCCGCCTTTGAAAGCATTGAATCAGATATAAATGAAAATGAAAGATTAACTGAGGATGAAAAAAAGATTTTAGTATCAAATATTAAAGAAAGATATAAGCATCCTGGGTTTGAAAGAAAGTTTAAGCAATATCTATGGATAACAATCGGTGTTATTATTATGGATTTAGGATTCTTTTTCTTTTTAGACCCAGCAGGATTAGTTGTTGGTGGAATGAATGGTCTTGCGATAATCTTATATCCTTTATATAGTAAGCTTGGAAGCTTTTTTACACCATCAATTTTCTTGTTTATAGTTGATGCAATTGCGTTAATTATTGGTGGAATATTTTTAGGTAAGGATTTTTTCTTAAAAACTTTATATGGTTCTTTATTAGTGCCAGGTGTTTTATTTATATTAGAAAAGCTACCACTTGATTCATATTATTTCATAAATTCAATTGATAAGAATGCGAATGGTGAAATTACTTTTGCAGTGAAAATAATATCATTATTATTTGGTGTAGTATTACAAGCAATTGGTGTTGGTGTTGCGTTAAAGAATAATGGCTCTACAGGTGGTATGGATGTTTACCAAAAGATACTTTCAAAATATTTAAATATACCATTATCTAAAACAATGTATTTTACTGATATGGTTATTGTACTTATTGCGGGATTTGTTGATTTGGATTCTTCAAATAGAGTTTTTGAAACTCAGTATCACATTGCAAACGTTGCTTATGGTATAATTGGTGTGTATGCAATTGGATTTATAGTAGATATGATATGTCTTTCTTTAATGGGAAAAAGAATATTATATATTATTACTGATAAGCCAGATGTAATAAAAGAAATTATATATAAAGACCTTGACCGTGGTGTTACAATATCAAAGGTTTATGGTGGATATAGTAATAAAGAAAGAAATATGCTAATATGTGTAATGAATAAAAGTGAATGCTATAGAATTATGGATTTAATTAAATCTGCTGATCCAAGAGTATTTACGTTTGTTGCTCCATGCCAAGAGGTAAGAGGAGAATACGCACAAAGAAGATTGTTTTAGCTAGGGAGAGTATATGTTTAGACTTGCAGAAAAAGAAGATCTTAAAAGAGTAATGGAAATAATCGGTGATGCTAAAAGATTTTTAAAGCTTTCAGGATCAACTCAATGGAATGGTCCTAAAGGATATCCTGATAGATTTACTTTAGAAAAGGACATTGAAAAAAGAAATTGCTTTTTATATGAAGAGGATGGATATATTTATGGCCTTGGAGTATTTTCAGGTATGGAACCTGAATATGAAAACAAGGGCATTAAATGGTTAACAGATGGATTAAATTATATGACTATCCATAGAATTGCAACATCAGATGATGCAAGAGGAAAAGGCGTTGCAAAAAAGTTAATGCTTTATGCAGTTGAGGTTGCAAAGGAAAGAGGAAATAAGAGTATTAGAATTGATACTCATCCAAAAAATACAATAATGCAAAATATGCTTAAGGGTTTAGGATATACTGAGCTTGGTATCATGGTTTATGAGTCAATACCTGTAGAACCAGAGCGTATTATTTATGAGAAATTAATTTAATATTAATATAGCTATTTTTTTGTATGAGGAAACCCTTACATAAAAACCGGTTTTTATATTGACAAATTAAATGCTATCGTTGTATAATTATGACAAGTAAGGTTTTTTGTTTATGGGAAAACTATGCCCATAAAAGTTTACTTTGTTCTTAATATTTTAGGAGTGTGTTAAAAAAATGAGAAAATTAATTAAGTATTCATTAATAGCTGGATTAGGAGTTGCAACAGTTGCATCTTTAGCTTCATGTTCTGACGAATCAAAATATTTCGTTAATTATGAAGTATCAGTAAAGGAAGCTGATAATGCAGAAACTACTTATAAATTTAAAATTTATAATGAGAAGTATGGTTACAGTGTAGAAGAAACAAATTCAGGTTCAACTACTACAACTGGAGCTGCAACAACAACTGCTGCTGAAACAACATCTTCAGATGCTGAAGAAACTGAAGAAGCAGTAGATGACTCTTTAGCTAAGAAGTATGCTCAAGAATTAACAGAAGGTAGACAAGCTATTTTAGCTGGCTTCGTATCTACATCTTCTACAAGCAAGGAACTTTCTATTCCAAAGACAGTTGATATTAATGGTCAATCATATACAGTTACATGCCTTGGTGGTTCTGCATTTATTGGTGCAAAAGATATTGTAAAGATTACAGTACCTGAAACAGTATCAATCATCGAAAGTAATGCATTCTCATATTGCAAGGGATTACAAACTCTTGATTATAAAGGAGAAATTGTTTCTGTAGGTAATACTATTTATAAAAATGATAATTTGATTAAAGAAATTTCTTATGCTGGTAAGACTGTTGTTGCTGGTTTAATGAATGGTATTAAGACATTAACTACAGTAAATATTCCAAATGCTGAAAAGCTTGAAGCAAAGGCATTAAATGCATGTCCTTATCTTGAAACAGTTGATTTAGGTACAACTGCAACATTAAAGTTCATCGGTGCAGAAGCATTAGAAGGTACATCACAT
>CACZRY010000118.1 GCA_902783745.1 uncultured Erysipelotrichaceae bacterium | reverse complement strand
TCTCTCTTATTAAATAAAGTTTTATATATAAGAAGTATGAATATGAAAAATAGTTATCAAAGAAGCGATAATTAAATCTTTTACAAATCATAAAAGATGTAGTATAATAAACATATAATAATGCTTTCTGGGGGGGTTAATATATGCAGGATAATAATATTACTAAAGAACAGGAAGAAAAATTAGCTAAGAAAAAAGAAACTAAAGAAAAAAGAGAAAAGTTCATAAAAGAATATAAAAGATATATAGTTGTTGGTGCATGCTATATCGCATTCATTGCTATTATATTAGTATTAATCATTGCTTCTATGGCAACAGGTCCTAAAAGAATTAAGGACGGAAGAGGCTGGATTAAATATTATTACGATGGTAAGAGTGGCGATGAGGTTGTAGTATGGGTAGATGAAGGCACTAACCAATGTAGCTTTGAATATGGTTCATCTGATGGTAATAAGGAAACTATTTATTATTACACATTAGAAAAGAAGAAGTCATTAACTGTTTATACAGATGAAGCTAAAACAGATTTCTATGCATTCTTTACAATTGGTAGATTATATGATTTAACACCAATTGCTTATAAATATTTTACAGATGAATTATCAGATGTTTTAGGATTCAAATATAACGCAAATCACCAATTCCATGCAATAGATGATTATGTATCAGAAGATTATGTTACTGACACTATTACATTATCAGGTGGATTAGATGAAGAAGTACCTATTACAGTTGAAGTTGATGGTAATGATTATATCATTGAAACTCAAAACCTATCAGCTAGTGAATCATCTATCACAAATGAACAATACGAATTCCAAGAAGGCGAAAGTGGAGTTCAATATTCTATGTTAAGAAATGAAAATGGTCTACATTCAGCTTTTGAATATCAAGATTATAAGAATTATAATGATATCATAACTGGTGGTAAGTATGGTACAGGTGATGAATATTTCTATAATGTTTGTGGTTCATATCTAGTATTATATAGTGCTAATAAGATTGATAAATCTGAAACAATCATAGATTATGATGATTATGGAAGAGAAATTACAACAAAAGTTAATTGTTTCTATTTAACTGATGTTACATTCTATAAAGCATTTAAATTATTAAATGTAACTACAAATTATGATATTGAAGTTGTTGAATTTGTAAAAAATGCCTCAACAGTAGAATAATAGAATTATTATAGAGTTTTAAAGAAAGTGATTTTCTTTGAAACTCTATTTTTTTATGCTATAATGTATTTAGAATAAATCTATTAAATTAAATATGGAGGAAGTAGTTATGGAAAATGAAGTAATTAATAAATTAAATTGTTATATTGATCTACATCTACATCTTGATGGTTCATTACCACTTGATACTGTAAAAAGATTATTAGAGCTTAATAAGATTGAAAAGAAATATACTGATGATGATTTAATTAATATGTTATCAGTACCAAGAGTTGGTGGTAATCTAACTGAATACTTGGAAAAATTTGATTTTCCAGTAAGCCTACTACAAACTCCAAAGGCAATTGAAATTGCTATGTTTGATTTGAAAGAAAAGCTTAAGGATGATGGAATTATTTATGCAGAAATAAGATTCGCACCACAAAAACATATGAAACGTGGTATGACTATTGAACAATGTGTAAGAGCGGCAATAAGAGGTCAAGAAAAATCAAATTTAAAATCAGGCATAATTTTATGCATGATGAGGGGAAATGATAATCATGATCTTAACTTAGAAACCATAGAGATTGCTAAAAAGTATTTAGGACATGGTGTTGTAGGCATTGACCTTGCTGGTGATGAGGCTAAATATCCAACAGAGGATTTTAAGGATTTATTTGATTTAATAAAATCATATGTAATTCCAACTACAATACATGCAGGAGAGGCTGCAGGTCCAAAAAGTGTTGATCAAGCAATTTCTTTTGGTGCAAGAAGAATAGGACATGGTGTAAGATCACTTGAATCTACACAAACTATTAAATCAATTAAAGAGAATAATGTAGCTTTAGAATTATGTCCAACATCAAATCTAAATACTGGATTATTTGATGATATTACAGATTATCCTTTTAAGGGATTATTAAATTATGGATTTAAATTAACAATTAATACTGATAATAAAACAGTATCTAATACTAATATTAAGCATGAATTTAGAATGTTAAATAATGCATTTAACTTAAATTCAATTATATTAAAGAATTTATTGATGAATTCTGTACGTGCATCTTTCGCAAAGCCTAATATTAGAGTTTGGTTAGAACAAGAAATAGAAAAACAATTTAAAGAATTATAATATGAAAATATGACTACTTTAAAAAAGTAGTCTTTTCTTTAAAAACTAATGTTATAAAATAGATATTGTAGGTGATTATATGAGCAATTTACTTAATGTTATTATTGATGATAATACTTTTAGATATATGAAATTTGGCAATGGTAAGAAGAATTTAATAATTATACCTGGTCTTTATTTATTTGATATCTTAAAATCAAAGGATATAATAGAAAAGCAATATTCATATTTATCTAGTGAATATAGTATTTATCTTTTTGAAAGAAAGGTAAATATTCCATCTGATTATACAATTTATGATTTTACAAATGATTATATTAAAATATTTAATAAGCTTAATATGAAGGATTTATATTTATTTGGTACTTCAATGGGTGGAATAATATCTCAACTTATTGCATCTAAAACCTCTTTTTTAGTAAAAAAATTAATTTTAGCAGGTACAACATCATACATTAATGATGATGAATCTAATTTCTTTATAGATTTAGTTAATTATGCTAAAAATAATAAACTAGATGAATTATTATCTTTAATGCTTGAAAAAATATATACTATTGAATTTTATAATGCGAATATAGAATTATTCCTTAATATGAAGGATCAAATATCAAATGAAGAATTAAATCATTTTATAATTGCTGCAAAAACATTAATTAATTTAGATATTAGAACTGATATTAAAAATATTAATGTTGATACATTTATAGTATCAGGAGATAAAGATAAAGTATTTAATATAACTGCAATTGATGAAATGAAAAAATACAATAAGCATTTAAGATATAAAATTATAGAAGGTGGATGTCATGCATTTTATGACTTAGACCCTAATTTTAAAGATTTATTAATAAAGGAATTATTTTAATGAGAAGAATTGATTTTATACCTAAGCATCAAGAATTAAAGGTTATACAAGATGATGATATGTTTTTAATAAATTCTGATACTATGGTATTAGGTGAATTTATTGATATTAAGCATAAAGATAGTGTCTGTGATTTTGGTACTAATCAGGGTGCATTGTTACTTTATGCATCATTATTTAAACCTAAAAAAATGACAGGAATTGATATTAATAAAAAAGCATTAGAATTAGCTAAAGAAAATATGGAATTAAATAATATTTCTAATGTAGAATTAAAAGAAGCTAATATTATTGATTATAAAAGTGATGAATTATATGATGTTATTATATGTAATCCACCATATTTTAAGACTAAAGAAGATAATATGGCAGATAATAATTACATAAATTTAGCGAAGCATGAACAATCACTTACTATTGATAAATTAGTTAAATCAATTTCAAGAAATTTAAGAGATTCAGGTACACTTTATTTCTTACATATATCTCCAAGATTAGATGAGGTATTAGAAGAATTAAAAAAGAATAATTTAATTCCTAAAAAGATTCAATTTGTATATGATAAAAACAAAGAAAATTCTAATGTATTTATGGTTAAGTGTGTTAAAAATGCGAATTTAGGATTAAATGTTATTAAACCAATTATATTAGATAGAAATAATTAATTATATATTCTTTTACTTTTTTGGTAGTAATTATTTTTACTAATTACTACCTTTTTTATGATATAATCATAATAAGATTGGAGAAATGTTATGTTACCGTCCAAAAAGAAATCATTAATTATTAGTTTTATTTTTATATCAATAATTTTAATAACAGTGCTTTTGTTAAGCATATTCTTTGGACCAATAGCTTCATTGATTGGACTTTTTTCAATTTTTATTTTTTTAATATTATTTATATTATTTAAAAAGGATGATAAAAAATGATACAAGATTTTAAACCAAAGAAATATGAACCATTATATAAAAATATAAAACCTTGTAATGATGATTATATATTATGTTTTAAGAACGGATTAGTATATTTAATTAATGATGAAATACCTAAAATTAGTGATCTTAAAAGAGAAGTATCATCAAGATATTTATTTAGTCTAAATGATAAAAAATATTTTATGTCATTAAATGAGCTTGATTCTCAATATCAAGATATTAATATATATAGAAGATTTTTTGGTGGCAAGGGATATATTATTATGACTGCATACCATATGTATTTATGGTATAGAAGAAATAATTATTGCGGAGTATGTGGTAAGGCATTAGTACATAGTGAACATGAAAGAGCGTTTATATGTCCATGTTGTAATATGCTATACTTTCCTAAAATATCACCATTTGTAATAGTATTAATTAAAAATACTAAAGATGATACTATTGTTGTTACTAAATACAAAAAAGGATATTCTCGCTTTGCCTTAGTTGCTGGATTTATAGAAATAGGTGAAACTCCAGAAGAAGCCGTTATAAGAGAGGTTAAAGAAGAAGTTGGACTTGATATATGTAATATAAAATATTATGGTTCACAGCCTTGGGGAATAAGTGGTGGCCTTGCGTTAGGATATACTTGTGAAATTAAAGGAGATTCTAAAATAACATTAGAAGAAGATGAGCTTTCTATAGCAAAATTCTTAAGAAGAGATGATAATGAAACTGAAGTATCAGATGAAATGTCATTAACAGGTACTATGATTAAGGATTTCCGTTTAGGTAAAATATAAATTAGTATTGCATTTAATTACATTAAATGTTAAAATACCATAGAATTTTAACAAGACAGTTCTATTGTACCATCCTGTCTTTAAACAAAACCAGGGCTCTAATATAAGCTTTTGATGGGATATTTTATCCCATTTTCTTTTTTTTGGTGCCCATTTGGGTACTTTTTTTATGGAGGCTATTATGCATATTATTTCATCAGAAGCATCATTTGATGCAGCACATTTTTTAACAAATTATAATGGTAAATGTAAGAATATCCATGGTCATAGATGGAGAGTTGTTGCAGAAATAAAAGGAGAATGCGACAATGGAATGTTAGTTGACTTTGGTATTTTAAAAAATGATATTAAAGCGTTATGTGATTATTTTGATCATACATTTATTGTTGAAGAAGGTTCATTAAAAAAGGAATTATTTGATATGTTAAAAGAAGAATTTGTTTTAAGAGTTGTTAATTTTAGAACAACTGCTGAAAATTTCTCTAAATACTTTTTTGATGAATTAAAGAAAAAAGGATATGATGTATATTCCGTTTCTGTATATGAGACTCCAAATAATAAGGCGGAATATAGAATATGAAAGTAATAGAAAAGTTTTTATCAATAAATGGAGAAGGCTTAAAGTCTGGTGAACTTGCAGTATTCATTCGCTTTATGGGATGTAATTTAAGATGTCCATATTGTGATACTAAATATTCATATATAAATCCTAAATATGAAGAATTAAGTATTGATGAGATAGTTGAATATATTAAATCTTGTAATGTTTTTAATGTTACATTAACTGGTGGTGAACCATTATTACAAGATGGTATATATGATTTAATAATTAAATTATCTAATTTAGGATATCGTATAGAACTTGAAACTAATGGAGCTATAGATATAAAAAAATATGTTGGAATCAAAGGTGTAGTATTTACACTTGATTACAAAGGACCATCTTCATTAATGGAAGATAAAATGATATTAGATAATTATAAATACTTAGGAAAGAATGATGTTGTTAAATTTGTATGTGGTGATATTAATGATTTAAATCGCGCAAAAGAGATTATTCTAAAATATCACTTAAATGAAATAACAAATCCATTTTTATCTCCAATGTATGGCGAGATTAGCCTACCTTTAATGGTTGATTTTATGAAGGATAATAATTTATGTAACACTAGATTACAAATTCAAATTCATAAGATTATATGGGATAAGGATAAAAGAGGTGTTTAATATGGTAGATGAAAAGAAACTAGAAGAAGCATTTAAATTAATAATTGAAGCATTAGGTGATGATCCTAAAAGAGAAGGGTTAATTGAAACACCTCATCGTGCCGCATCTATGTATATGGAAATGTTTAATGGTATGAATTATACAAATGATGAATTAATTGAATTATTTAATAAAACATTTGATGAGGATTATTTAACTGATTCTAAGAATTTAGTTGTTATTAAAGATATAGATATATTCTCATATTGCGAGCATCATATTGCGTTAATGTATGATATGACATGTGATATTGCATATATTCCTAATGGTAAGGTTATTGGTTTATCTAAGCTTGCTAGAATTGCTGATATGGTGTCTAAAAGATTACAATTACAAGAAAGAATTACAAATGATGTTTTATATGTCGTAAAAGGAATTACTAAATCAAATGATATTGCGGTAAGAATAAGAGGATCTCATTCTTGTGTTTCTGCAAGAGGTGTTAAGAAAAAATCAAAAACAGAAACATTCTCATCAATTGGTTCTTTAACTAAGGAGGTGTTCTTATAATGAAATGTTTAGTATTAGTATCAGGTGGGCTTGATTCAACAGTAGCATTAGCACTTGCAATATCTAAATATGGAAGTGAAAATGTATGTGCTTTATCAATTTCTTATGGGCAAAAGCACGATAAAGAAATTAAAGCATCTATAGATGTTTGTAATTACTATAATGTAAAGCATTTATTCTTAGATTTAGCTAAGATATTCCAATATTCAGATTGTAGCCTATTAAAGGGAAGTAGTAAGGATATACCACTTGAATCTTATAAAGAACAGCTAGAAGAAACTAATGGTAGTCCGGTATCTACATATGTACCATTTAGAAATGGTTTATTCTTATCAAGTGCTTCATCTATTGCGCTATCACTTGGATGTGATGAAATATATTATGGTGCTCATAAGGATGATGCGGCAGGAAATGCATATCCTGATTGTAGTAAGGAATTTAATGACGCAATAGGAAAAGCTATTTATTTAGGTAGTGGAAATATGCTTAAAGTTACAGGACCTTTTGTTAATATGAATAAAGCTGATATAGTAAAATTAGGATTAGATTTAGGTGTACCATTTGAATTAACTTGGAGCTGTTATAGTGGAAAAGATAAGGCATGTGGTAAATGTGGTACATGTATTGATAGATTAAATGCATTCAAAATAAATGGTATTAAAGATCCTATTAAATACGAGGTGGAATAATGAGAGAAGATGAAGGCTTAAAACTTTTAGGAAATAAAAATGTTAAATATGATTTTAACTATAATCCAGATATATTAGAAACATTTATTAATAAGCATCAGGAAAATGATTATTTTGTAAAATTCAATTGTCCTGAATTTACATCCTTATGTCCAATTACAGGACAACCTGATTTCGCAACAATTTATATTTCATATATACCTGATGTT
>CACZRY010000117.1 GCA_902783745.1 uncultured Erysipelotrichaceae bacterium | reverse complement strand
AACTTGTACTTGATAAGTATCATCGTCAATCTTAGTTACCATTGTTTGAGTTGCATCAAATAATGAACCATATCTCATACCGATAACATCAGAAGAAACGATTGGGTCAGTATTATAACCGAATGAATCAGATGCAGCAGCCTTCATTGCAGCATTGATACCATCAACTGTAACATCCTTACCCTTAACAACTGCAACTAAAATAGTTGTAGAACCAGTAGCTACTGGAACTCTTTGAGCAGAACCAATTAGCTTACCGTTTAATTCAGGAATAACTAAACCGATTGCCTTAGCTGCACCAGTTGAGTTTGGAACGATGTTTGCAGCACCAGCTCTAGCTCTTCTTAAATCACCCTTACGATGTGGACCATCAAGAATCATTTGGTCACCAGTATAAGCATGAATAGTGTTCATGATACCAGCTTCGATTGGAGTGAAATTATTTAATGCCTTAGCCATTGGAGCTAAGCAGTTTGTTGTACAAGATGCTGCAGAAATAATCTGATCATCCTTAGTTAATGTTTCATTGTTTACATTGTAAACGATAGTCTTAAGATCGTTTCCAGCTGGAGCTGAAATAACAACCTTCTTAGCGCCGGCATTGATATGAGCCATTGCCTTTTCCTTCTTAGTATAGAAACCAGTACATTCTAATACTACATCTACACCTAACTTGCCCCAAGGTAAGTTATTTGCATCTGGTTCCTTATAGATAGTAATCTTCTTACCATCTACAGTGATTGAATCTTCACCAGCTTCAACAGTGTGCTTGTTTTCGCCAATAAATCCAGCATATCCACCTTGAGCAGTGTCATACTTTAATAAATTTGCTAACATTGCTGGAGCAGTTAAATCATTAATTGCTACAACTTCATAACCTTCAGCATTGAACATTTGACGGAATGCTAAACGTCCAATACGACCAAAACCATTAATTGCTACTTTAACAGCCATAATATTTTTTATCCTCCTAGAAAATTTGAAAAAATTTTACATAATTATTTTACTACACTTAAATCTTATATTCAATAAAATAAAACTCGGCAAACTTTATGTAAACGTTTACCGATTTTTTGCTTTTTTTAATTATATACTACTTCTATTTCAATGAAATTAAGAAAGTTCTTTGTAATCTCTTATAAAATGATTCATAATCATGGTATGCCATTCTAAATTTATCTTCGTTAATAGATATTTTAACAGCATTTAAATTATCTAATGAATACTGCTTATTATCAACAGTAATAAATGTTTTATCAAAATCAACAGCCTTTAGCATTATTGTTCTTTCATTAGATAAAATTAATGGAGATGATAAAGTTCTATATGCATTAGAATTAATACCTGCAATTTCAGTTAACTGCATAACAGATAAATCAGAATCAATTACTGCACCATGTAATGACTTATTATATGCAGTTGAACCTGATGGTGTTGATACACATACACCAGTACCTCTAAATCTTTCTAAATATAGATTATCAACATAAACATCTAATCTTAATGTTCTTAAAGGAGATACAACAGTAATTTCATTTAAAGCGAAATCTTCTTTTTTCATTCCATCTTTATCTATAAAAGCTATTTTTAATAAATCTAATTCTGATACTGAATAAGTTTGATTATTAATATCATCTATCATTTTATCTAAATCATCACCTAAATAATTTGAATAAAAACCTAAAGTTCCTGTTTTAATTCCAAATAACAATGACTTAGGATATAAATGGAAAGCTTTTAAAATAGTACCATCACCACCTATAGCAATTACTATATCTGGTGATTTATCATCTCTATCTAATTTAATTTTTCTTGTAATTTCATCTAAGACAGTTTGACTTCTATCCTGATCTCTAACAACTACTGTGTAAGTCATACAATCACCCCACTTTGAATGGTATTTTAACATATATTTTTCATTATTTCTATAATATAGACTTCATTTAAACAAATATAAAAAATATTTTATTGATTTTATTTACAAAAGTAAAGTATAATTATATTAGATTTTTAAGGAGGGATTATGATGATTTTTGAAAAGGAAATTGAATTTAAAACATTAATCACAAAAGAACAATATGAGGCATTAGTTAAAGAATTTAATTTAAAAGATAATATTTATTGTCAAACAAATCATTATTTTGATACACCAGATTTTTTATTACATGAAAATAAAATTGTATTAAGAATTAGACAAAAGGGAGACAATTACAAACTTACCAAGAAAACAAAAAGCACTGTTGGTAATGATGAATCACATATTCTTCTTACTGAAGATAAAGCAAAGGATTATATAAATTCAGGATTTAATGCTGAGATAATTGACCTTCCTTATAACGTAATAAAGGTTGCTGAACTTACAACTTATCGTACTTCTTGTTTCTATAAACATGGTAAATTATTCTTTGATAGATCAGAATATTATGGACATGTTGATTATGAAATAGAATATGAGGCAGAACATGATGAAGAAGGTAAACACGATTTCTTAAACTTTATGAAGTCTCATAATATTGAATATAAAGAATCTCCTAAGAAAAGCGTTAGAGCTTTTGAAGCTAAAAAATAAATTACTACTGGATATAAAAAGCACCGATTGGTGCTTTTTTTAGAATTTTAATTTAAAAAAATTTGGTGATGAGATATTTATATTAGTAATCAAATCATCTCCATTAAAATCACAATTAATCATTATAAGATTCTGTTTATCCTTGATTTTTTGGCTTATTAATAATAAAGGTTTATCATTTTCTTGTGACATATATAAATCTTTATTCTTATCTTCACCATCTACTTGTCCTTTAAAATTCATAGATATATTTCCATCAAATTGACAAACTAAATATTCTAGTTCAGCATCAGGATTATTTATTTTAGAAAACAAATCTTTAAAATACTCTAATACTTCATTTTTTCCAACAAATTCTTTTCCAGAAAAATCTGAATGTAGATTTACATTCTCACTTAAAAGACTTAAAAATGGGTCAATTTTATAATCGTGATAACCTTCACCAATGGTATCAAGAATATTAAATTGTTTTTCTAATAAATCAGGATTT
>CACZRY010000116.1 GCA_902783745.1 uncultured Erysipelotrichaceae bacterium | reverse complement strand
GCAACTGCAGCTTCATTATTAGTTTTTGGTGAAACTACATTTGCATTTTTCTTTATTTCATCAAATGCGTTTTTAACGGCAACACCAATATAGGCATTCTTTATCATACCTAAATCATTACCGGCATCACCTATTGCCATAGTTTCATCATTTTTATATCCTAAATAGTCTCTTAATGCGTTTAATGCTTCACCTTTATCAGTACCTTTTTTTAGAAATTCTAAATATATTATAGATGATCTTACTATAGAATATTTATCACTTAATCTTTTAGGAATATTTTTTATTACTCTATCTATATTTTGACCTTCTGATACTAGCATACACTTTAAGAATTCATCTTCATTATTTATAGTATTAAAATCTTTTATATTTAGTTTTACTCTATTTATTGTACATTCGATATCTGTATAGCAATTGAATTTAGGTGTAATTAATGATTCATTTTTATAGAATGCATGAATATTAGTACCTAAGAAAATAGATTCACGATATAAGTCTTTACAGTCTGAACCTTTGATTGTAGAAGAATATATTATATCCCCTGTACCTACATTTATTACTTTAGCACCATTATAAAGTATTACATAATCATCTTTAGTGGTAAGCCCTAATGGTTCTAAAACCTTTAATGCACCACTATATGGTCTACCTGTTGCGATAACAATTTTAGTACCTTTTAATCTAGCTTCTTTTATTGCGTCTATATTTAATTGTGGGATTTCCTTGTTATCCTTTAGAAGGGTACCATCAAGATCTATTGTTACAAGCTTAATCATATCTCACCATAAAAAAATAAGGCATCTGCCTTATTTAATTTATTATTATTTTACGTAATTTTGTATAATTGCATATATTAATGCAAATAAACCAGAACCAAGCATTAAAATTGATAATATAAAAATAATTATTTTTCCTGCAACTGAATTAGTTGGGTTTTTATATTTTTTCTTGTTATTTTCTTGTTCTTCAAGTTCAGCTAATTTCTTTTGCTGATATGGAGATAATTTCTTTTTATTTTTCTTGCTCATATAATTCACCTATAATCAAAAAAATGTTATAATTAAAAAAATCATTGTTATTATATACTAAAATGCTTAAAAAAGGAAGATGGAAATGTTAAAAAGTAATAATTCAAAGTTAATATTTCATATAGATATGAATGCATTTTTTTGCTCTGTTGAAGAAATAAGAAATCCATCTTTAAGAGGAAAAGCATTTGCGGTAGGAAGAGAAGGTACTCTAAAGGGAGTATTATCTACTGCCTCATATGAAGCAAGAAAATATGGTATACATTCTGCAATGCCTATAATAGAAGCATATCATAAGCTACCTTCATTAATAGTTGTTAATGGACATTATAGTGAATATAAAAAATATCATGAAATGTTTATGAAGATAATATATAGATATACAGATAAGGTTGAGGTTGCATCAATTGATGAATGCTATTGTGATATGACACATTGGATAGAACAAAAACATCCTATTGTTTTAGCAAAAGAGATTCAAGCAGCAATTTTAACTGAGGTTGGGCTTAAGTGTTCTATTGGTATTGCACCAACACTTTTCTTAGCTAAAATGGCATCTGATATGCAAAAACCATTAGGTCTTGTTGTATTAAGAAAAAGAGATGTTAAAGAAAAGCTTTATCCTCTATCTGTTAAAGATATATTTGGTATAGGGAAAAAGACTTATCCTTTATTAATAGAAAATGGTATTGAAACAATTGGCGATTTTATGGATTTAGAAAATAAAGATTTAATAATATCTTTAATCGGTATAAATTCATATAATTATGTAGTATCTCATGTACAAGGGAATTCATCTAATGTTGTTGATAAGGATAGATATAGTGATACACAATCTATATCAACATCATCAACATATGATGTGTTTTTAGAGTCTTTATCAAATATTATTGATGAATTAAGACAAATGGCAAGAAGTGTTTATCAAAGACTAATTAAAGGGGATTATGTTTTTAAAACAGTAACATTAACCTTAAGAGATCAGGATTTTAAAACTATTACAAGACAAAAAAGCTTTAATGAATATCAAAATGACTTGTATGTTATTTATGATACTATAGAAGAATTACTTGATATGTATTATGATGAGACTAAAAGGTATAGGCTTATAGGTGTTGGTGTATCTAATTTAGTACATACTAAGGATAGTTTTGAATATAATTTATTTAATTTAGATAAGTTTGATGATAAGAAGAATGCAATAACAAAGATTTTAAATGATATTAATAAAAATATTGGTAGTGAGGTAATATCATTTATGGGAGATAAGAAAGATAAATAAAAATTTCTTGAGAATTTTTTCATAAAATGTTATTATAGCGTAGGTGATAAAATTATGAATTATTTAGGATATGATCTTAAACCATTTATCATAAATGCGTTAAAGGATTTAAAATTTAAAAGCTTTACAGATGTTCAAAAAAGAACATTTGATTCTTTAAAAACAGATAAAAATATATTAGCTAAATCAAAGACAGGTTCTGGTAAAACACATGCGTTTTTAATACCTATTTTTAATGATTTAGATCCAAACTTAAAAGAAGTACAAGCAACTATTATTACTCC
Source organism: uncultured Erysipelotrichaceae bacterium (assembly GCA_902783745.1). Taxonomy (GTDB): domain Bacteria; phylum Bacillota_I; class Bacilli_A; order Acholeplasmatales; family Anaeroplasmataceae; genus Anaeroplasma. The sequence goes on along the minus strand of CACZRY010000116.1, from coordinate 7,350 downwards.
AACAAAAGAACTTGCACTACAGATATATAAGGTTGCTCAACATATTGCATCTTTTTCTTCTGATGAAATTTCTATAAGAAATTATGCAGGTGGTACAGATAGAGATCGTGAGATTTCAAAATTAAAATCCACAACTCCTCAAATAGTTATAGGAACACCTGGTAAAATTAATGATCTTGCAGTAAAAGAGAATGCATTAAAAATATATACTTCTAAGTATTTTGTAATTGATGAAGTAGATATGGCATTTGAACAAGGATTTAGTGAGGATTTAGATCACATTACATCAGTTTGTATTAATGCACGTATGATGTTTTTCTCTGCAACAATATCAGAACATATCACACCATATATAAAAAAATATATGACTAATGTTGAAGAAGTTTCTATTAAAGATAATACTACATTAAATATTAAGCATATATGGTTACCTTTAAAGCATAAGGAAAGATATGATTGCTTAAAAACTTTACTAAATACATTTAATCCCTTCTTTTGCATAGTATTTTGTAATAAAAAAGAAGAAGCAAAAGAATTATATGGACTAATGAGTAAAGATAATTATAGTGTTACAATGCTTCAAGGAGATATGTCTCCAAGAGAAAGAAAAAGAGTTTTAAACGAATGTAAGGATTTAAAATATCAATTCCTTGTCGCAACAGATTTAGCTGCACGTGGTATTGATATTGAAGGTGTATCTCATATCATAAATTATACATTGCCATCAGATTATGAATTCTATATTCATAGATCAGGAAGAACTGGTAGAATGTATAATAGTGGTGTTGTTTATACTCTATATGAAGACTTAGATGATGCTTATTTAAATAATCTAGAAAAGAAAGGTGTAAAGCCTGAATATTTTGAAATTAAAAATGGAGAAATTCAACCATATAAGGGAAGAAATATGCGTGAAAAGCGTATTAAGCCTGAAACAGATTATGAAAAGCAAGCAAGAAAATATATAAAGAAAGATACTAAGGTTAAGCCTGGCTATAAGAAAGAAAGAGAAGCTAAGGTTAAAGATTTAGCATTAAAGCTTAAACAAAGAGACAAGAGAAAAAAGAAGTAATAAAGATACTTGAATATTAAGATTTAAGTCTATAAAAAAATGAGTGTATTGATACAGGAAAAATGCCTATAACAATCCACTCTTTTTAAATGCTATAAATATATTTTAAAACCAATAATTTTTAGAATTATTAATATAAAAGAAATATGCCACTACTAAAGTAGTGGCAGTATTTTTACTTTTTCTTTGCTGAATTAATTGTTGTACCTGCAGGAATTAGCTTATCAGATATTTCAGTTGGGTTTGGTGAAGAGAAGATTCTTACGTTTCTTTCAACAACTAAACCTTCAGGTAGGATTAATTTCTTTCCAATAACATTTAAACCACTTGAAAGAAGTTTTGGTTTATCTTTATTTGGAATAGATTTATCACCCTTACCTATAATTGAATTATCACCAATTACTGTATTTTTATCAATAATTGTATCTTCAATTATGCAGTTTTTACCAATTACAACATCATTTAAGATAACTGAATGCTTAACGATAGAACCCTCACCTACAATAACACCAGGTGATAATACAGATTCATCTACAGTACCATAAATCTTTGAACCATTTGAAATTAAAGAAGTGGTTACTTTTGCTTTATCACCAAATTTAACTGGTGGTAAATCTTCTGATTTAGTATAAATCTTCCAATTAGGATCATATAGGTCTAAAGAAGAATCATGGCATAATTCTAGGTTAGCTTCTAAGTAAGAATCATATGTTCCTACATCCTTCCAATAATCATAATATTCATATGCATAAACTTTTTTATCTTTAATCATATGAGGAATGATATCACGTCCAAAGTCTAGGTCTTCAATATCATCATTATTTTCTAACTGTTCAATTAAAGCTTTAGTTGAGAATACATAAATACCCATAGAGGCTTTATTTGATTTAGGTTGTTGAGGCTTTTCTACGAATTTGTTAATTCTTAATGTCTCATCAGCCTCTAATATACCAAATCTTGATGCTTCCTCAATTGGTACAATCTTACATGCGATAGTAAGATCAGCGCCAGTGTTTTTATGCTGTTCAATAAGCTTTCTATAATCCATTTTATAAATATGGTCACCAGATAGGATTAACACATATTCAGATGCATAACGCTTAACGAATTCAAGGTTTTTTCTTACTGCGTCTGCAGTACCCATATACCATGAATTAGATGGCTGAAGAAGTGTTACAAAAGAATCACGTCTATCTAAATCCCAAGGCTTACCAACGCCAATATGTTCATTTAATGATAATGGTAGGTATTGAGTTAAAATACCAATCTGGAATATACCAGAGTTTGTACAATTTGATAATGCAAAATCAATAATTCTGAATTTGCCACCAAATGGTACTGCAGGTTTACTTCTTTTTTCTGATAGAATATCTAATCTAGAACCTCTACCACCTGCAAGAATTAATGCTAATGTCTCCATAAAATCCTCCCTATTTGTTATCAATTACAAATTGATATAAGTCAATATATTCTAAAGCTGATTTATCCCAGCTATAGTTCATATTCATAGCGTTCTTTATTAATGCTTCAAAGTCATCTTTGTTGTCATTATATAAATTAATAGCTAACCAAATAACTTCCTTAAGGTCGTTTGGAATGAAATATGTAAATGTGAATCCTGTACCACTCTTAGTATATTTATTATATGGTAGTACTGAATCCTTTAATCCACCAGTCTCTCTTACAATAGGTAAAGAACCATAACGCATCGCAATCATTTGACCTAAACCACATGGCTCAAATTTAGATGGCATTAAGAATAAATCTGATGCTGCATAAACCTTTTGTGCAACAGAATCAGAATATCCTATGTATGTTCTAACTCTTCTTGGGTATCTTGCTTCTAGACTCTTAAAGAAATTTTCATATCTTTCGTCCCCTGAGCCTAAAACAAATAAGTTAGCATTACTGTATTTAAATACATCATCTAACACAGGCATTAATAGATCAATACCCTTTTGATCTACTAATCTTGATACTAATCCAAGTAATGGTCCATCATTATCCTCTAAATCAAATTCTTTATATAATTCTAGCTTGTTTGCAAGCTTACCAGACTTATGAGTTCTTATAGTATAAGTCTTATATAAGTTTTTATCTGTTTGAGGGTTATATTTAATATTATCTATACCATTAATGATACCATGGAAATCAAAATATCTTAATCCTAGTATATTATTTAATCCATAACCATATTGATCAGTTAACACTTCATCTTTATATGTTGGTGAAACTGTTGTTATGGCATTAGATTCCATAATTGCAGCTTTCATAAAGTTTATTTGACCACCAAATTCTAAAGAAGAAGAATAAGGCATAAATAATATATTCATAATATCCATAGGGAAGTTTCCTTGATATTGGATATTGTGAATTGAATATACAGTTTTAATTTTTGCAAATTCCTTATGCTCATAATAATTAGATTTTAATATATAAGGAATAAGACCTGTTTGCCAATCATTACAATGTATAACATCAGGTAAGAAATCAATTACCTTTATAGCTTCTAATACAGCAAAATCGAAGAATGCGAATCTTTCACCATCATCCCCATATCCATAAGGTCTATCTCTATAAAAATATCTATCAGAATCAATAAAATAATAATCTATATCATCCTTAGATTTTTCATGAAATACACCTACGTATTCTGATGAAGAACCTATTCTAACATAAGCATAACCTACATATTTTGCAGTGTTAGCTTCTTTAATCTTCTTATAATAAGGTAACATTACTCTAACATCTATACCATTGTTTTTTAACGCAATAGGCAATGCCCCTATAACATCAGCTAGTCCACCTGTTTTAACAAAAGGTGCACCTTCGCTTGCACAAATTAACACTTTCATAACTTCTCACCTCATTTATTTTTTAAATAAACTGTTTTATATACAATTATTATACATTAAAAATGGTACTATAACAAGGGCACTAGGCTTAAATAATGAAAAAATTTTCATATTTTTGATTGTGATTTTTATATATTTTTAGAGCTTCTTTTATATAAAATTTGTTGTTGATATGGAGGTCTAATTTTGATATAATAAAATAGATATTTTAAATAATAAATTGTTTTACTTGAAGGAGTATTATAATATATGGCATCAAAAAGTAGAAGAAAAAATAAAAAATTTCATTGGACTAAAGAATTGATTTTCTTAATTGCAGGTATTGTTGTTTTAATTGTTGTTGCAATTATTGTAAACTTACCTACTGCACAAAATAAATTATTATCAGAATTAAATACAGCTATTGCAACTTATAATTCAAATAATAGTACTGAATATAGTCAGTTATCTGAAGATACTCAATGCTATAAATATATTTCATTAGATGAATTAGCAAAAAAGAAAAAGAATAATGGTTATACATATGTATTATATGGTGCCTTAGATAATGGTACAACATTACAAAATTTATCAGCTATAGCATCTAAGGTATATGATAATGATTATGTTCAAACAGTTTATTTAATGACTGCAGATTTCGTGATTGCAGCTAATTCAGATAAGAATGCTTATGATGAAACTTATGAATATCATGAAAAGATTGAAGCTATGGAACGCAAGATTAATGATAATGTTGCAGATTCTGGTGAAGCCGGATTAAAGACTTCATATGATATTGACTTAGAAAAATATCCAGCATTATTAGTATTTAAGAATGATCAGTTAATTTTTAACTCTCAAGCTTACGAAGCAGATTCTACTCAATACTCTTGGTCAAATTACATTTCTAAGGCATTTAGCTATCAAATTTCTGAAGAAGCTGATGTTAAAAATGTAACACCAACTACAACTGATTCAAAAGCATAATAATAGCTAATTAAGAACTGAGATTTAATCTCAGTTTTTGTATATATAGGAGGATTTATATGATTGAAGAAATTAAGCAGGAATTAAAAAATAAATTAGTATCTTATTATAAAGAAAAATATGATACTGAAATTAATATAGTAGTTGAAGAACCTAAGAAAGCAACTTTAGGTGATATTTCAGTACCTATGTTTTTAGTTGTAAAAACATTAAAACGTCAAATGCCAGAAGTAGTAGATGAAGCTGTATCAGCTATTAAGTCATTTAATCTACCATTAGAATCTATTAATCCAACAGGACCATTTATTAATGTTTTTGTTGATAAGAAGGCAGTTTCAAATAAGATATTAAAAGAAGTATATGCATCAAAAGAAAACTATGGATTAAGCCATATAGGTGATAATAAGAATGTTACATTAGATTATTCTTCACCAAATATTGCAAAGTCATTTTCTATTGGACACCTACGTTCAACTATGATTGGTAATTCTTTAAAGCTTATTTTAAAGAAGTGTGGTTATAATACTTATTCTATTAATTATTTAGGAGACTGGGGTACACAGTTTGGTAAGATGATTGTTGCATATAAAATGTGGGGCGACCTTGATGCTATTAAAAAAGATCCTATTAATCAATTAAATAAGTTATATGTTAAATTTCATCAAGAAGCTTTAAATGATCCATCTTTAGAAGATAAGGCAAGAGAAGCATTCCGTCAAATGGAATTAAAAAATCCAGAATATTTAGATTTATGGAAATGGATTAGAGAAGAATCTTTAAAGGAATCTCAACAAATCTATGATTTATTAGATGTTTCATTTGATTCTTATAATGGTGAAGCATTCTATAATGATAAAATGGATCCTATTGTAAAGGAATTAGAAGATAAGAATTTATTAAAAGAAGACCAAGGCGCTAAAATTGTTGATTTAGGTGATGATATGCCACCTGCATTAATAAAGAGAAGCGATGGTGGTTCTTTATATATTACAAGAGATTTAGCTGCAGTATTCTATAGAAAAAAAGAATACAAATTTGATGATATTTTATATGTTGTAGGAAATGAACAAAAGCTTCATTTTGATCAATTAAAGAGATTAGTATCTAAGATGGGTTATGATTTTTCTGATAATATCCATCATGTAGGATTTGGTCTTTATTTAACAAATGGTAAAAAGGCATCAACAAGAAAAGGTAATGTTGTATTATTATATGATGTATTAACTGATGCAATTAACCTTGCAATGAAGCAGGTTACAGAAAAGAATCCTAATATTAAGAATAAAGAAGAAATTGCAAAGAATGTTGGTCTTGCTGCTGTAGTATTTGCTGACTTAAAGAACTTTAGAGGATTAGATATTGAATTTAACATTGAAAACGCGGTTAAATTCGAAGGACAAACAGGTCCATATCTACAATACACAGGTGTTAGAATTGCATCTATCTTAAAAGATAAGACATTTGATCCAAATAATATTGATGAAACTTTATTTGATAAGCCTCATTATTTTGAATTAGTAAAATTAGTTGGTGAATTTAAATCACAAATTGAAGCTGCTGCAAAAGAATATGCACCATCAATTGTTGCAAAATATTTATTAAATTTAGCATCAAGCTTTAATAAGTTCTATTCATTAGAAAAGATTAATGTAGAAGATGAAAAGACAAGAAATACTAATTTCTTATTAGCATATAGCGTAAGAGTTGTATTAAATGAAGGTTTAAGATTATTAGGAATTAAATACTTAGAGGAAATGTAGTATTATGTCAAAAAAGAAAATTGTAAGATGGTCAATTTTTGTAATTGCAATACTAATTGTATTAATAATAGTTTTAGTATCACTTGGTAATATTGGAAATATTATTAAGATATTCCAAGAACATTTTAATATTCTTTGGTTTTTATTATGCATTGCATTAATACTACTTTATGCATTTATATATAAATTATCTTTAGTTATTTTAGTTAAAAGAAAATATAAAGATATTCCGTTCTTGAAATTATATTTTATTAGCGGTTCTGAGTTCTTTTTTAATTCAATTACGCCATTTTCAACTGGCGGACAGCCATTTCAGGCTTACGCTTTAAAAAGATGTAATGTAACATTATCTGATTCAACATCTCAATTATTACTAAATTTCGTTGCATACCAAATATCACTTAATATTGTTTCTATATTTTGCGTTATTATGTACTTTAATAGACTATATTCAAGTATTGATAATTTTATCATATTCTTAGTAGTTGGCTTTAGTATTAATATGTTAATAATGATTTTATTAATATTAATTGGTACATCTAAATTATTTGGTCGTGCATTAATTGGATTAATTAATGGTATATGTAAAATTAAGTTTATAAATAAGCTCGTTGGAGATAAAACAGAAGATGTAACTAAATATGTTAATGAAATGCAATCTGCATTTAAAGAAATGGGACATAATATCCATATATGG
>CACZRY010000115.1 GCA_902783745.1 uncultured Erysipelotrichaceae bacterium | reverse complement strand
TTTTTATTTTAATGATTTATTGTTTTTAAAAATAATATATTGTAAAATATGTCTAAAGAGTGTGATGTTTATGGAGAACAGGCTTAAAAAAAAAGGGTGGCCATTTTTTGTTGAATGCATAATAATAGGGATTATGCTTGCACAAATAGTCGTGGGTTTTTTAATTGTTGTTAATTTCAAGGATCGCGTGTTTCAGTATAAGGATTATTCTGATATATATCAAAATAATGCATATCCTGCATCATCTATTGTTAACTTCTCACTAGATTTATCATTTATGATAATTGGTACTATTATTTATGGAGATTTAGCATTAGTAAAAAAATATAAAACAAAAGAAGATATTTTATTCCAAATAATAATTATTTTAGTATCATTAAATATGTTTAATGATATTGTATGTTGGGTAGTACAAGATATTAAGAAGGTTGCAGTTATTAATATGATTGCAAATTTCATGTTTTATACAATATCTTATATAGTATTATATATTTATTATTTATATATTAGAGAATCTATAAAAGTTAAAATAAAAAATGATAAAATAATTGATTATTTAGCATTACTTGCGCTAATGATTATAATAACATTACAAGTAATCAATTGCTTTACAGGATTCTTTTTTAGAGTAGATATTGAAACAGGACATTATGAAAGAACTGATTTCTTTATGCTTACTTTAGTATATATGGCAATCCTATATTCATTCATTTTATATTCTATTGTTAGAAGTAAGCCTAATTTAAAACAATTAATTTCTTATTTAGCATATTTCTTTATTCCTATTTTTACTGCAATAACTCAAGCTTTATATGGTGAAGGTTATTCTTTATTATATCCTGCATGTATGTTATCAATTCTAATAATATATGTTAATGTACAATCAAATAAGGATATAGAAATAGAAAAGAATATAATGGAATTAGAAAACCAAAAGGTAATTAACATAGTATCTCAGGTTCAACCACATTTTATTTATAATGTTTTAACAAGTATTTATTATTTAGTAGATCAAGATCAAGAAGAAGCTAAGAAAGCTATTTCTCAATTCTCTAAATATTTAAGATCATCATTAGATGTTTCAAATACCCCACAAATTATAACTTTAAAACAAGAACTAGATTATTGTAAATTATATATTGGTCTTGAAAAAATAAGATTTGAAGACAAATTTGATGTTAAATATGATATTAAAGATGATACATTCTTAGTTCCTAGATTTTGTGTACAACCTTTAATAGAAAATGCAATTAAGCATGGTCTTGCAAAAAAGAAGGGAAATGGAACACTTATTATTTCATCAAGAAGTGATAAGGATTATCATTATATCACTGTTTCAGATGATGGTGTTGGTTTTGATAAAACAAAACCTTTAAATGATGAGGTTTCTCATATAGGTATTAATAATATTACATTTAGATTAGAAAATTTTATAAATGGTAAGCTTCAAATAGAATCAGAAGTAGGTATAGGTACTAAATGTATAATTATGATTCCAAATGATAAGAAGGAAGTGAATTTAGAATGACAATTCTAACATTAGATGATGAAAAAAAGGGATTATCTGTTTTAACTGATGCAGTAAAAAAGGTATCGCCTGATTCAGATATCTATCCATTTAATGATTATAATTTAGCATTAGAATTTATTAATAACAATAAAATAGATGTTGCGTTTTTAGATATCAATTTAAATGGATATAGTGGAATTGATGTTGCATATCATATTAAAAAAACTAATCCTAAGGTTAATATTATATTTGCGACAGGATATTCTGAATTTAAAACTGAAGCATTTGATATGAGAGCGTCAGGTTATTTAATGAAGCCTATTACACCAGACCAGGTTAAAGAAGAAATGGATAATTTAAGATATGATATTACAAATGATCATAAAAACGAGGTATTTGTAAGAACATTTGGTAACTTTGATGTATTAGTTAATGGAGAAGCAATACGCTTTTCAAGATCATTATCTAAAGAAGTATTAGCTTATTTAGTTGATAGAGCTGGTGCAATAGTTACAAGAAATGAGCTTGCAGAACTATTATTTGGTGATGAAGATTATTCAAGAAAAACACAAGATTATTTATCTAAAATAATAAAAGATTTACAAAATTCATTAAAAGAAGCTAAATGCCAAGATATCTTAAATAAGGGTAGAAATGCATATTCAGTTAATAAAGATAAATTTGTATGTGATTCATATCTATACCTAAAAGGTGACCCTAAAGCCATAAATTCATTTGATGGTGCATATATGCAGCAATATGTATGGGGCGAAGATGAAATAGATAAATTCTATAAATAAGAGGAGAAATCCTCTTTTTTTGTTGTCCTACAAATGTCTACTTTAATAAATTATAATAACACTAAAGGATAGGTGATATTATGACAAGCCAAATCCAGTTCCGTTTAGTTAGTGATATTTTAGATAAGTTAACGTCTAATGATGTTTTAAAGAATAATATAATTGATGATATAAAAAAAGATTTAAATAAATATAATCTAATCGAAAAAAGATATGATATCAATGTAATAAATGACTATAATTTCCTTTTTTTAAAATATATAACATATTTTATTACAAATGATATAAAAAGCGAAAATTACCATAAAAACTTCGATATGCTTATAAGTTATAATGATGTCATGCTTAAGATTTTTGATGCAACATATAGATTATATATTTTTGATGAGAACTCATTCTTATCCTCTTTAGATGTAATATTTTTAGGTGGAAAAGATTTATCATACTTTGATATCTATTTTAATAAGGACTATAGTATAAAGCTAAAAGAATACTTTAATAACTTAATAGCGCCTTCTTATTACAAGATGATATCTAAAGAAAATGATAAAATATATAGACTGCTATTAGAAGATTCTAATTTTAGTTATTCTTTACAAAAAAGGACCATTAATGTAGAAATAATTAATAGAATCACACCTAAATATATTGATAAAATAATTATTAATATTAGAAGAGATAAGAATGAGGCAATTATTATTAATCTAATAAGACATGTATTAGAGGATGCATTAAAGGAATATTTTATAGATTTATTATTGTCTAATAATATATCAGCTATTAATCCAGTAATGGAAAGAGAATTCTTATCATTTAAATTAAAGAATTATATAAGATATTATTTCCAATTCTTTATAAGAGGATTTGATAAAAAATATGATAATTTAATTAAAGAATTAAATGATAATAAAGTATTTAATGATGCATATAAATCATTAACAAATAATTCTTCAATTACATCAATTGAATTAATTATATCTGAAGCAAGAGAAATGCTAGATTATGCAAAAAGAAATAAAATAAAAAGAAAGAATGAATTTTTAAATTATATTATTTTTTATTCAAAACTTAAAGAAATGATTTATGGCATTAAAGCAAGATTTAATAAAAATTATAAGGTTATAAAAGAATTAGTCTTAGATATAGAAGATTATGCAAAACATATTGGTATTTCTAAAAATGATTTATCTGAATTATCTAATTTAGGTATGATAAATACAAATAATAAGAATAATTGTGCAAAGAATAATCTATTAATGTTAATAGAAAAAAGATATATTATTAAGACTAATGATAAATTTAGTGTTGTAAATTCATTTTAGTAGGTGGTGGTATTATGCTAGATTTATTAAAGAAAAAAATTAATAAGGATAATAAAACTAATAATATTTCTAGTGTTTTTAAGGATCATATTATAAAACTTAATAACGAAATTAAAATACTAAAGACAATAATTAATAATAGAGGAAGAAGCAAAGTTAACAATACAAAATGACAGCTTAATAAGCTGTCTTTTTTTTGTCCTACACTTGTCTACAACAATACTATATAATGGTAATATCTAATACTATTTATAAAGAATGGAGGTGTTATAGATGATTATAAGATTTGATGATATTATGTTATCAAATTATAAAGGAATAAATCCAAATATATCTTTAGATATACGTGATGAATTTGTTAAATTTAGTCAACAGTCTATTGTTAATAATGAAGCTTTATCTAACGATATAAAGATTTTTTCTTTTTATAATAAATGCTATAACACCTACGCAGATAATATATTTAGTGAAGAAAGATTAATATTAGAATTAAAAAAGAATAAAATGGATGATAGTATTAGAATCCATGATTTATCTATTAAAAGAGAAGAAGCAATTAAATCTTTTGATGAAATGATGCTTGAATATTTTATTTTATATTTAAAGCCATTAATAAAGGATCAATCTTTAATTAAAAATACCAAATTAGCACCTATATATTTTCAAAGAGGTATAGATAATAGAATATTTGAATATTATCAAGAAAATACATTTAGTATTTATTTAGATTATATTAATGAATTAATAAATGATAATGATTATAAAAATCCAATAAATACTTTAAAAAGAGAAGAAAATATTAATAAAGGTATATCTATGTTTTATGAGAGAAATCTTGATGTTTTATTAACATTTAATGATTTTAATATTTATGAATATGGAAATGAATTTATAGAACAATATAGATTTATTCATAATAAAGCAATAAGAAAGGTATTAGATGATACTATAAGAGGATTTATGATAATTGATGATAATTCTATTAATATTATCAAGAATAAAATAGATGATATAAGAGATATTATGTATTTTATTTATAAGAATGGTTATTTAGGTCTTAAGGATAAAGATACATTAATTAATGAATTAGAATGTAATATTGATTTTAGTGATATTATTAGTGATATATATGATTTAATAAATAATCCAATTAAATTAAGAAATAGTAATATTAGTAGGGAATATTTATTAAGATATAATAAAGATTTGAGTGTAGATTCTTTTATAAATGATATTGCAATATATTATATAAATTTATATCTAGAATATAATAGAAGACCTTTAATTAAAAGATTATTTTTGTTTAGAACTGATGATGTAATATTAGAATCTAGGGCACTTGATCATATTAATAAATTAGCTAAAGAAAAATATATGTTATCAAGTGATGATTTATATAATAAAACATTAGAAATAGTTAATAAAATGAAAGAAAAAGAAGAAAATAATAAAAAGATTTTATTAAAGAATTCTTATATTTTGAAGTATGAAAAAACTACTAAGATTTAAATCTTAGTAGCTTTTTTAATCTAAGACAATTATTTTATCACATATATCTAATATAGAATCATCATGTGTAATAATGTTAGTAACCATATTTTATTTCTTATGAAATTATCTTAGTACCCTTTTTTATTTTATTGTCTACTAAATTGGTACCACTTCAGTAGTTCATTTTGGTTGGATTTTTTTCTATTTATTTTGTTTTTTAATATCAGGCTTTGATTTTAATTCTTCCATGAATTTTTTTATGCCTCTTTCATATGCACCTGTATCATATGGATGGTAATATATTTTTCCTAATAATTCATCTGGCATATATTGTTGATGTACATAATCATTTTCATAATCATGTGGATATTTATATTCATATTTACCACTTTTTAATTCTTTATTTAGAATATGAGGTGGTATTTTCATGCTGTTAAGTGTATCAAGATCAGAAATTGCTTCATTTATTGCGGCATAAGTAGAATTGGATTTTGGTGATGTTGCAAGGTCAACTACAGCGTATGCTAAAGGTAATCTTGCTTCAGGTAATCCTAAATATAGTGCGGATTTTACTGCAGCATAAACTCTAGGTCCTACATTAGGGTTTCCTAATCCTATATCTTCATATGCACTACATAATAAGCGTCTTCCTATAAATTGAATGTCTTCAGTTTTTAATAATCTTGCAAGGTAATGTAGTGCAGCATCAGGATCACTACCTCTAATTGATTTAATCATTGCTGATGCACAATCATAGAAGTTTTCTCCCTTTTCATCAATTAAGAATGCTTTTTTGCCTATTGTTTTAGAAACATTTTCTATATTTATTTCATCTTTATCCATTAGATTTACAATCTCTAGCATATTTAATGCGGTTCTAATTTCACAAGATGATGCTGTTGCGATATATTGATATATTTCATCAGAAAGAATATATAGATTTTCGTTAATTGATGTTTTCTTTAATAAATTTATTACATCAGATATATTTATTTCATTCATTCTATAAATATGACATCTACTACGAATAGCTGGATTAATTGCACGATATGGGTTTTCTGTTGTAAGTCCAATTACAATTAATGCACCAGATTCCATATATGGAAGTAAGAAATCCTGAGTTTGTTTATTCATTCTGTGAATTTCATCTATTATACATACTGTATTTTCGTAATATCTTGTAGATTCTGCGATATCTTTTAGTTTTTCTTTATTGTCTGTTGATGCGTTAAAAGAAAAAGAAGATGTTGGGTATTCTTTTGAAATGATTTCTGCAATAGATGTTTTACCACATCCTGCAGAACCATATAAAATCATTGAAAAAAGCTTGTTTTGTTCAATCATTTTTCTAATTACGCCTTTTTTTCCAACTAAGTGGTCTTGACCTACTATATCATCAAAGGTTTTTGGTCTAATTCTATAAGCTAATGGCTTCATTTTTATCACCTAAACTAATTTTATCATATATGATTTTTTATTTATATAAAAAACATAAAAAAGGATAAAAATTTAATGAAAATAAATTTTCATAAAATTCTACAATGTAATAAAATAATATGCTATAATATAATATATTATTGTTTTTTCTTGAAGGAGGTATGAATATGGCAAATAAAAGTTATGATACCATTGAGGCTTTAATGTCTCTTATAACTCAATATATTCACAATCCAGAATCTATAGCTATGATTACAAAAGCGTATGATATAGCTGCAGAAATGCATAAGGATCAAAAAAGAAAAAGTGGTGAGCCATACATCATTCACCCTCTTAATGTTACTGCAATACTTGCACAATTAAGAGTGGGACCAGATACATTATGTGCTGGCTTATTACATGATGTTGTAGAAGATACTCCATATACAATTGAACAAATTGAACGTGAATTCAATCGTGATGTTGCAGTAATTGTAGATGGTGTTACAAAGGTTAACCAATTAAAGTTTGTTTCTTTAGAAGAAAAACAAGTACAAAATCATCAGCATATGTTACTTGCAATGGCAAAAGATATTAGAGTTGTTATTGTAAAACTTGCGGATAGATTACATAACATAAGAACACTTGATGCAATGATTCCTGAAAAACAGGTAAGAATTGCAAAAGAAACTTTAGAAATTTATGCACCTTTAGCATCAAAGCTAGGTATCTTCGTTATTAAAGCGGAGCTTGAAGATACATGCTTAAGATATGTTGAACCAAAAGAATATTCAAGAATTGTTGGACTATTAAAGAGTGATTCAACTGTAAGAATGAGTAACGTTGATAAGACAATTGCTGAAATTAGAAAGATATTAGACTCTAACAATGTTACAAAATATGATATTAAGGGTAGAGTAAAAAATATTTATTCCATCTATAAAAAGATGGTTACTAAGAATAAAGACTTTAAGGATATTTATGATATTTTAGCAATAAGAATAATTGTAGATTCTATTCCTGAATGTTATCAAGCATTAGGTCTTATTCATGCAAACTATACTCCGATTCCAAAAAGATTTAAGGATTATATTGCAGTACCAAAGCCTAATATGTATCAGTCATTACATACAACAGTTATTTCATCAAATGGATTTACATTTGAAGTGCAAATTAGAACTAAGGCAATGGATGATATTGCAGAACTAGGTGTTGCTGCACACTGGGCATATAAAGAAAATGCAACATACTCAAAAGAGCGTGAGCAATTTGAAATTGCATCTAAGCTTAAATGGTATGGTACTTTATTAAAATTCAATGAGGATCAAGATGAATCTAATAATGG
>CACZRY010000114.1 GCA_902783745.1 uncultured Erysipelotrichaceae bacterium | reverse complement strand
GAGGATTTCAATGTAACTATGAAAGGACCTGCAAGAAGAGTTTTTGAAGGAGAATATTATAATGATTAATATAAATACTAATTATTTAAATTTAAAAGAAAGTTATTTATTTTCTGATATCAATAAAAAGATTAAAGAATATAAAAAGATAAATCCTGATGCAAAAATAATAAGATTAGGTATAGGTGATGTTACCCTACCTTTACCTAAATTAATTGTTGATGGTATGGTTAAAGCATCTCAAGAAATGGGTGTAAAGGATACATTTAGAGGATATCCACCTGAATTTGGACATGATTTTTTAAGAAACAATGTTAAAGCTTATTATAAAAGATATAATGTTGATATCGATTTAGATGATATTTTTATATCTGATGGTGCAAAATCAGATATGGGAAATCTTTTAGATATTTTTGGTAAAAATAATATCTTAATCCCAGATCCTGTATACCCTGTATATTTAGATACAAATATAATGCATAACAATAATGTTATTTTTATTGATGGTAATAAAGATAATAACTTTTTACCATTACCAAATGATAGTCTATATGGTAAGAGCTATATTATATACATTTGTTCACCAAATAATCCAACAGGTGCATCTTATAATAAGGAACAATTAAAAGAATGGGTTTCATTTGCTAAAAAAACAGAATCATTAATTATATATGATGCTGCATATGAAGCATTTATTGATAATGATGTCCCACATTCAATTTATGAAATTGATGGTGCATCATCTATAGCAATTGAGGTAGCAAGTTTTTCAAAGTTTGCAGGATTCACAGGTATTAGATGTGGATATACAATTGTACCATCAAGTATTAATATTAATGGTGTATTATTAAATAAGCTTTGGAAAAGAAGACAGTCAACTAAATTTAATGGAGTATCTTATATAACTCAGGTTGCGGCCTCAGTTGCGTTAACAACTGAAGGTATAAAAGAATGCCAAAAGAATTTATGTTATTATAAGGAAAACGCAAGATTATTAAAGGAATTCTTTAAGAAAAAAGGAATTTGGTTTTCTGGTGGTGATAATTCACCATATATTTGGCTTGAGTGTCCTTTTGGAATGTCAAGCTGGGAGTTTTTTCAATTCTTACTTGAAAAGTGTAATGTTATAGGTACACCTGGAGTTGGCTTTGGTAAGAATGGAGAAGGTTTTTTTAGAATAACTTCATTTGGTACTAAAGAAGATACTTTAGAGGCAATTAGAAGAATGGATTTAGTTTTATAATAAAAAAAATTAAAAATAAAATTTCTATTAAGTTTATATAAACTAACTATAAAAATACCCTTATAATATAAGGGGTTTTTATTTTTTTATAATATTTTAATTTTATATAAAACATTTTTATATAGGGCTAAATTGACAAATTCGATATTGATTATTATTCAAATAATGATAAAATAGGTACAAGGGTATTTTTGCGAATTTATATCATATATACTATGTATATATTAGTATGCGATATACCAAAATTAGATAGATCGGCAGGGGTAAAGATGAAGGCATTTCTTATTTTACAAGATGGAACAGTATTCGAAGGCACAAGTATTGGTGCCCAAAAAGAAGTAATTAGTGAGATTGTTTTCAATACATCAATGACTGGATATTTTGAGGTTTTAACAGACCCATCATATGCAGGACAGGCAGTATGTATGACATATCCATTAATTGGCAATTATGGTATTTGCTATGATGATATGGAATCAAGACAATCATTTGTTGATGGATTCATTGTTAAGGAGTTAGCTAAATTCCAATCTAACTTCAGAAATTATGATTCTGTTGAAAATTTCTTAATTAAGCAAAACATTTGTGGTATTGAAGGTATCGATACTAGAAAGCTTACTAAGATGTTAAGAGACGAAGGAACAATGAATGGCATGATTACAACAAATCCTAATTATGACCTAAATGAAATATTACCTAAGATTAAGGCATTTAAGGCTAAGGACGTTGTTGAAAAGGTAACATGTCCTGCAAAATATGTCTTAGAAGGGGATGGCAAGAAGGTTGCATTATTAGATTTTGGTGCAAAGGCTTCTATTGCTAAAAACTTAAATAAGAGAGGCTGCAAGGTAACAGTTTACCCAGCTCATACACCTGCAGCAGAAATTTTAAAAGATAATCCAGATGGAATTATGTTATCAAATGGCCCTGGAGACCCTAAGGATAATGTAGAAATCATTAAAGAAATTAAGAAGCTTTATGATTCTAATGTTCCTATTTTTGCTATTTGCTTAGGACATCAGCTAATGGCCCTTGCTACAGGCGCTGATACTAAGAAGCTTAAATATGGTCATAGAGGCGGAAATCACCCAGTTAAAGATCTAATGAATAATAGAGTATATATTACTTCTCAAAACCATGGATATTATGTTGATACAACATCACTTGATCCAAAGGTTGCTGTTGAAGCATTCATAAATGTTAATGATAAGACAAATGAAGGCTTAAAGTATGTTGGAAAGAACATTTTTACAGTTCAATTCCACCCAGAAGCTTGTCCAGGTCCACTTGACTCAGGATATTTATTTGACGAATTCATTAAGATGATGGGAGGTAAGTAAGATGCCTAGAATTGAAAGTATTAAAAAGGTATTAGTTATTGGTTCTGGTCCAATTATCATTGGTCAGGCAGCAGAATTCGACTATGCTGGTACACAAGCATGTCGTGCATTAAAAGAAGAAGGCGTTGAGGTTGTTTTATTAAACTCAAACCCTGCAACTATTATGACAGATAAGAATATCGCTGATAGAGTTTATATTGAACCTATTACTGTTGATATTGTAAGAGAAATAATCGAAAAAGAACATCCAGATTCAATTCTTCCCACATTAGGAGGACAAGCTGGTTTAAACTTAGCTATGGAATTATGGGATTCAAAGTTCTTTGATGAGCATCCAGATGTTAAAATCATTGGTACAACAGCCCAAACTATTTATAGAGCTGAAGACCGTGAAGCATTTAAAGAAACTATGGAAAAGCTAGGTGAACCTATTGCTGAATCTTTAGTTGTTGATAATGTACCTGATGGTATCGCATTTGCTAATAAGATTGGTTATCCAGTTGTATTAAGACCTGCATATACACTAGGTGGTTCTGGTGGAGGTATTGCATCTAATGAAGCTGAATTAGTTGAAATCTTAACTAATGGTTTAAGATTATCAAGAGTTGGTGAAGTATTAGTTGAAAGATCTATTGCTGGTTGGAAAGAAATTGAATACGAAGTAATGCGTGATAGAAATGGTACATGTATTACTGTATGTAATATGGAAAATCTAGACCCAGTTGGAGTTCATACAGGTGACTCAATTGTTGTTGCACCATCACAAACTCTATCTGATAAGGAATATCAGATGTTAAGAACATCTGCATTAAGAATTATTACTGAATTAGGTGTAACAGGTGGATGTAATGTTCAATATGCCCTAAACCCTGATTCATTTGAATATTGTGTTATCGAAGTTAACCCAAGAGTTTCACGTTCGTCTGCATTAGCATCTAAGGCAACAGGTTACCCTATTGCTAAGGTTACTGCAAAGATGGCTTTAGGTTATACATTAGATGAAATTCCAAATGCAATTACTAAAAAGACATTTGCATCATTTGAACCTATGCTTGACTATTGCGTAGTTAAGATGCCTCGTTTACCATTTGATAAGTTCATCACTGCTAAGCGTACATTAACAACACAAATGAAGGCTACTGGTGAAGTTATGTCAATTTGTACAAACTTCGAAGGTGCTTTAATGAAAGCTATTCGTTCACTTGAACAGCATGTAGAATCATTAATGTCTTATGATTTCTCACATTTAACTTTAGATCAATTAAGTCAAGAATTAGAAATAGTTGATGATAGAAGAATCTGGAGAGTTGCTGAAGCATTAAGACGTCATGTAGATTATGATACAATCTACAAAAAGACTAAGATTGATAGATGGTTTATTGATAAGCTAAATAATATCGTTAAGCTTGAATTTGAATTAAAAACAAAGCCTTTAACAGTTGAATTATTAAAAGAAGCAAAGAGAATGGAATTCCCAGATCATTTCATTGCTAAGTTAACAGCAAAGCATGAAAATGAAATCAAGAAGATGCGTTATGCTAATAACATTACTGCAAGATTCAAGATGGTTGATACATGTGCTGGTGAATTTGAAGCTCACACTCCATATTATTATTCAACATTTGATGGTGAAGAGGAAGTTAAAGAGCAAGCTCCTTCTAAGAAGAGAGTATTAGTATTAGGCTCTGGTCCTATTCGTATCGGTCAAGGTATTGAATTCGACTTCTGTTCAGTTCATTCAGCTTGGTCATTTGAAAAAGAAGGATATGAAACTATTATTGTTAATAACAACCCAGAAACAGTTTCAACAGATTTCGATATTGCATCAAAGCTTTATTTTGAACCATTAACTGCAGAAGATGTTGAATCAATTGTTAATATTGAACATCCAACAGGTGCAGTTGTTCAATTCGGTGGACAAACTGCAATTAAGTTAACACAAGCATTAATGCAAATGGGAGTACCTATTTTAGGTACTGATGCTAAGGACGTTGATGCTGCAGAGGATAGAGAAATATTTGATGAAATTCTTGAATCAAATAATATTCCTCGTGCAAAGGGTCATACTGTATTTACAGTAGAAGAAGCTTTAGCTGCAGCTCATGATTTAGGATACCCAGTATTAGTAAGACCATCATATGTATTAGGTGGTCAAGGTATGAGAATTGCAATTAATGATCAAGATATGGAAAAATATATCAATATCATTAACCAAATTGCACAAGAACATCCAATCCTTGTAGATAAGTATCTAATGGGTAAGGAATTAGAAGTTGATGCAATTTGTGATGGTAAGGATATCTTAATTCCTGGTATTATGGAACATATCGAAAGAACAGGTATTCACTCTGGTGACTCAATTTCTGTATATCCTGCAGAACAAATCACTAAGAAGGCTAAGGAAAGAATTGTTGAATATACAGAAATTCTTGCTAAGGCATTACATGTATTAGGTATGATTAATATCCAATTTATTGCAATTGGTGATGATGTATATATTATCGAGGTTAACCCTCGTTCAAGCCGTACAGTACCATATATTTCTAAGGTTACAGGTATTCCTATTGTTGACCTTGCAACAAAGGCAATTTTAGGACATACAATCAAAGAAATGGGTTATAAGCCAGGCTTACAACCAAATGCTGGTTATTATGCTATAAAGATGCCAGTATTCTCATTCGAAAAGATTCGTGGTGCTGATATTAACTTAGGACCTGAAATGAAGTCTACTGGTGAATGCTTAGGTATTTCAGCAGATTATAATGAAGCTTTATATAAGGCATTCTTAGGAGCAAATATCCGTCTTCCTAAGTATAAGAATATGATTATCACAGTTTGTGATGAAGATAAGAAAGAAATTCTTCCTATCGCAAAGAGATTTAATAAGTTCGGTTATACTATTTACTCAACTGAAGGTACATACAATTATTTAACTCAAAATGGTTGCCCTGCAGTAAAGGTTAATAGAATTGCTGATGGCGAAAATACAGTTTTAGATTTAATCTTAGCACATCAATTAGATTTAGTAATTGATACACCTAAGAAGGGTCAAGAACATCATAAGGATGGTTTCTTAATCAGACGTAATGCAATTGAAACTGGTGTAACAGTTTTAACTGCAATTGATACAGCTGAAGCTTTAATAACTTCACTTGAAAATAGAGAAGATGAAAAGCATCTAAATTTAGTTGATATTTCAAAACTTAAAAATGATGGCTATAAAGCATAAATAATAAGGAGGCGAAAGCCTCCTTTAATTAATGGAGAGAGTATATGAAAAAATGTATGAGATGTCATTCATTAAATCCTGATGACGCAACTTATTGCCAAAATTGTGGAGATGATATGACAATTGATGAAACTAAAGTTTTTGTAAATAAAGTATCAGATCCTAAATACTTAGATAAGAATTATGATCCAAGAAAAGAAAGAGAAGCAAAATATAATCCATTAACTATAATATATCATCTCTTTTATATATTATATGTAGTGTTGATTATAGCATTAGTATTTTCAAATAATATCTATAACTTTTCATATCTTATTTTAGGATTTATTTTGTTTTTCATTATTTTAACTATTTCAATTGGTGTTTATAGTAAAAATAAAAACATAAAAATAAAGATTAGTAAGTATGTACTTTTTACTATTTTATCAGTTTTAATATTAATTATTGCATTAGCATTTATGACTTATTTTAGAAGCATTATATCAACATTACTTAGATAGAATTCCTAAAAATCGTGATTTCTTGATTTATTTATTCCTATATTATATAATAATATAAAGAGATTTTTAAATTTAAGAAAGGTGGGGATTATATGAAGGAAAAATTATTAATCCTTACAAAGTTTAATGATGAATATACGTCATATTTAGGGGAAAAATATGACGCAACAATACAATCAGTTGTACCAAAATTATTAGATACAAATATTTTTTATTCATTGATTTTAATATATTGTGATAATAAAACTGAAGTTTTAAAATATATTAAATCAGTAAAGAAAACTAGTTTTTATTGTTACGTTCCTCTAATGATTCTTACACACCTTTCTGATACAGATTATAAATATAATGCATTAAAAGAAGGAGTATATGATATTATATCCTTCCCTATTTCTACTACTAAATTATCAAATAGAATAGATGCAACAATTGATAGATTTAAGTATCCTGCAAGCTTAAAAGATGATTACAATTTAGATAAAAATAATATTTATTCTAATGAATTATTTATTAAAGAATGTGTAAAAGCTATCTCACTAGATTTAGAACATAAAGAAAAATATCATATGATAAGATTATTAGTATCTAGATATTTAATGATATCTTATACATTTGGTAAGAATAAAATAGATTCTTTAATTAAATATATGTCAGATACACTAATTAATATTTCAACTAAGTATGATATGCTTTATGGTAAAGGCAAGAATGATGATTTTTTTATCTTGTTTGATGGTACAAAAGATGAAATAATTGATTTTATTAAAAACTATAATGAAGCTATATTAAATGAATTTAGTGATATAGATCCAGATTTAGTATTTGGAATTACTGATATTAATGATTATGAAAGACCAATTACTGATTATGTATCTGAGGCAATACAATCATCTGAAGAAACTTCATTTGATTTAGACCTAAGATATAATTTCTATAGCGAAGAAATAAAAGAAAAGCTTATATTACAAGAAGAATATCAAGCTCGTTTTGAAGATGCAATAAAAAATCATGAATTTGTTGTATATTATCAACCTAAGTTTGATATTATAAATGATGTAGTATCTGGTGCTGAAGCATTAGTTAGATGGAAGGTTGATGATAAAATTATACCACCAGGTTCATTTATTCCTTTATTTGAAAAGAATGGTAATATTGCTGTCCTAGACTATTATGTTTGGGAAGAGGTATGTAAATATTTATTAGATAGAAAAAATAAAGGGTTATTAATGTTTCCTATATCAGTTAATGTTTCAAGAGTATTTTTAACAATGAGTGACTTTGTTGAAAGACTTGATAATCTATTACTTAAGTATGACATTGAACCAAAATATTTAGAATTAGAAATCACTGAAACTATATTTACTGATGTTAAAATAATTAAGGCAGCAGTATCACGTTTACGTGAACATGGATTTAAAATATTAATGGATGACTTTGGTAGTGCTTATTCATCATTAAATGTTTTAAAGGAAATAGATTTCGATGTATTAAAAATAGATATGAAATTCTTCTCAACAGAAAACAAGAAGGGATTAAATATCATAAAATCTGTTCTTGATATTGCAAATTCCTTAGATGTACCTGCAATCGCAGAGGGTGTTGAGAATTATGAATATATAAAATTATTACGTCAATATGGATGTAATTATGTACAAGGATATTATTATTCAAAGCCATTACCTGAAGATGAATTTAATGAATTTGTTATCAAAAATACTAATCAAGATGATTTAGGTAAATTCATTAATTTCTATCATTTAAATGAGGCAGTATATGATTTTACTATCGCAACTAAAAATTACATTGTAGTAACTAAAAAGGATATCGCAAAGCTTTTAAAAAGCTTCTTAAAAGAACTTGATGTAGATTCTATTGCGGTTGGAGAAACATCAGCTGACGGAAAATATTTTGAGTATATTGCAGAAGAATCTACATATTTAATAAAGCCTGTATTAGGTAAGCAAATAGAATTAAACGATGATGTTAAGGTTGATGCTTATAAAAAGGATGCATCTGACTTAATCATTGAGTTTAAAGAAAATGAATTACCTCAGGTTAAATGTAAAAGGGCTTTAATGTTCCCTATCGCAAATAATGACACATTAATAGGTGGTGTTTTCTTCTTTAGATTTAAAGAGGATAAATCATTTACTTTAGAAGAAGAAAGAGCCTTATTACGATTATCATCTGTGTTGTCATTACCTATTTATAAAGAAACATCATCTAAAGTTTATAATGTATTAGATAAACAAAATAAAGAGCTTGAATTTGCATTAGATGTTGTATCTGAATATAAAGAAAATGCATCTTATATGCAGCTTTTATTCATAAATTCATTAAAAACTAATCCAACTATTTTCTTTAAATATAATTTTGAAACTGAAACTGGTTGGGAATATACTGCTGATAATAACGGTAATTTAGTTATTCATGATAGACCTAAGATGAAGGAAAGTATTGATAAATTCGTATCTTTAGTAATTGATGATGATATTAAAAAGAAATTTAATAACATATTAAAAGATCATATAATTTTAGATATACCATCAAGAGTTGATGTTTTATTTGATATAACAACAAAAAAACAAACAATTACACCAAGACATGTTGAATTAAATATTGTTTCCTATAATGATAGAGGAAAGAAAGCGTTAATGGCAACAGTTATTGATAAAACTAGAGAATATGATGAATTCAAAGTTAGAAAAGAAGAGTCATTAAGTATAAGAGATACAGTATTTAGATATTTAGTGGATAATTTTGTATCCCTATCTATGTTTGAGCTTGATTCTAATACAATAACTACATATTACAAAGAAGGTAGTGAAATTAGAACTAAGGAATTTAGCGTAGATGAATGGTATAAATATAGAGCATTTAGATTAAATCTTGCAAACGATACTGAAGATAAAAAGAGATATTTACTTGATTCTACTATAGAAAATCAAAATAAGCTTCCTATTGATGTTCCTTATAATTATAATTTCGTTGTTGAATCTAATTCTGATATAAGATATTTAACAGGTAGATTAATTGTTAATATCATTGAAGGTAAAAAAGTATCAGTATTCTTATTAAGGGATATAACTAATGAAGTTAAGAAACAAATTCAAATGAACCATAATCTAGATGTATTAGCTGATATGGTAGGAAAAGATCAGCTAACACAGCTATATAATAGAAATGGTTTAATTGAAAATATTGATGATATTAAAGAAGTATTACAAGATGGTACTGATCAACACTTCTTAGTATTCTTAGATGCAGACTTATTTAAGCAAATAAATGATAAATATGGTCATAATGAAGGAGACCATGCGTTAACTGAAATCGCAAGAGTATTAAATCAATTTGCAAAAACAAGATCTGGCTTTGCCTATAGATATGGCGGAGATGAATTTATTTTGATTCTAAATTATTATAGTGAAGAAGCATTAATTGATGCGTTAGAAAATATTAATTTAGAATTAAAAAATAACAATAATAAATACTTATTAAAGATTTCATATGGTATTGAAATGTTCTCATCTAAAGATTTATTAAGCCTAAATGAAGAAAGCCTTCAAAAAATTATTAATTCTGCAGATAAAAAATTAATTGAAGTAAAAAAGAAGAATAATATTGGTAGATAATGTGGAGGTTTTATCCTCCACATTTATTTGTTTAAATATTAAACTAATTTTTGTTTTTTAATACAACAAAAAGTCTAAAAAGGGAATTTTATTTGTTTAAAAGTGATAAAAAGGGAATTTTATTTTAAAAAAATCGCATATTTGCAAAATAATATATTTACAATGTAGTTAGTATATGCTAAAATGATTTTGTTTTAAGAAAAGAGGTTAGTAAAATGATTAAAATTGGTATTTTCGGATATGGTAATCTTGCTAGAGGTGTTGAGGCTGCAATAAAGAAGAATGATGATTTAGAATTAGTTGCAGTATTTACAAGAAGAGATGCTTCTAAGGTTCAAATTAATACTAAAGGTGTAAATGTTTATAACGTTAAGGATGTATTATTATTTAAAGATAAGATTGACGTTATGATTTTATGTGGTGGTTCTGCAACAGACTTACCTGAACAAACTCCTGAACTTGTTAAGGCATTTAATGTTGTTGATTCATTCGATACTCATGCAAGAATTTATGAACATTATTTAAATGTTGATAAGAATGGTAAGGCAAATAACCATGTTGGTGTTATTTCAACTGGTTGGGATCCAGGTATGTTCTCTTTAAATAGAGGTGTTATGGAAGCAATTCTACCTGATGGAAAGACTTATACATTCTGGGGTAAGGGTGTATCTCAAGGACATTCAGATGCAATAAGAAGAATTAAGGGCGTTGTTGATGCAAGACAATATACAATCCCTGTTGATGCTGCATTAGAGGCAGTAAGAAGTGGTAAGAACCCACAATTATCTACTCGTCAAAAGCATACAAGAGAATGCTTTGTTGTAGCTGAAGATGGTGCAGATAAGGCAAGAATCGAAAGAGAAATTAAGACAATGCCTAACTATTTCGATGAATATGATACAACAGTTCATTTTATTTCATTAGAAGAATTAAAGAAGAATCATTCAGGAATTCCTCATGGTGGATTCGTAATTCGTTCAGGTGAAACATCTAATGGTGTTAAGCATGTTATTGAATATAGCTTAAAGCTTGATTCAAATCCTGAATTTACAGGTTCAATTCTTGCAGCATACGCAAGAGCAGCTTATAGAATTGCTTCACGTGGTGAATATGGTTGCAAGACTGTATTAGATATTGCAACATCAGATATCTCAAGATATACTACTGAAGAATTATTAAAGCACACACTATAAAATACTAAGGGACATCGCATGATGTCCCTAATTTTTATTTTGTTATAGGCCTATTATTTATTGTAATAAGTATTTTTATAAAATTATGCTAAAATATATATACTTAAGGAGGCGATAAAATGAATAATGATAAATGGTACATTATCATTGATTTAAAAACATTTTATGCCTCTGTAGAATGTGCTGAAAGAGGATTAGACCCATTTAAGACTAATCTTGTTGTTGCGGACGCATCAAGAGGCAAGGGGGCAATATGCCTTGCAATAACTCCAGCTTTAAAGGCACTAGGAATACATAATAGATGTCGTCTATTTGAAATACCAGATAACGTTAAATATATTGCCGCAATGCCAAGAATGATGAAATATATGGAATATTCTGCAAAAATATATGAAATATATTTATGCTATTTTTCAGAAGAAGATATTCACCCTTATTCAATAGATGAAATGTTTATTGACGTAACAGATTACTTGAAATTATATAATACAACCGCAGAAAAACTTGCAAAAGCGTTAATGAGAAAAATATATAATAACCTACATATTACCGCAACAGCGGGAGTAGGTACTAACTTATTTTTAGCTAAGATTGCGTTAGATATTTATTCTAAACATAAAAAGGATAATATAGGCATATTAGATGAAAAGACATATAAAGAAGAGCTTTTAGATCATAAGCCTATCACAGATTTTTGGATGATATCTAATGGTACAGCTAAAAGATTAGCTAAATATCATGTATCTTGTATGAGAGATATATTATATGTACCAGAAGATTTATTATATAAAGAATTTGGTGTTAACGCTGAAATAATAATAGATCATGCTAAAGGTATAGAACCTGTTACAATAAAAGATATAAAATCATATAAAAGACAGTCTATGTCATTATCTCAATCACAATTATTACACTGTGGATATGACTATACTAAAACAAGAGTTGTATTATCTGAAATGGTTGAAACATTATCATTACAATTAATTAAGAAGCATCTTGTTACTAATATGATATCTTTATATATAGGATATAGAGATTATGAAGGAACAGGTGGTTCTAAAACATTATCTATTCTTACGAATGTTTATACAAAACTTTTACCATACTTTCAAGAAATGTATGATAAAACAACTATAAGAGATTTAGAAATTATAAGAATAGGTATTTCATGTGGTAATGTTTATCCTGAGAAAGAAGAACACTTAGATTTATTTACATCATATGATGAAGTAGAAAAGGAAAGAAATTTATCACGTACTATAAATGATTTAAAAGAAAAATATGGTAAAAACAGTATTTTAAAGGCAATGGATTTATGTGATGGCGCAACACAACGTCAAAGAAATTGCCTTATTGGAGGTCACAATGCCAAGACAGAAGATGACGATTGAAAAAAGAGCCAAAATATTCTTACCATTTGATGCATTAGAAGGCTTTCGTGATTTATTAAAGAGTAAAGCACAAGATAAGAAAAAAGAAGATGTAAGAATATTATCAGAAGAAGATTTAAAGGATATTAATAATGTTTTATCATCTTTAAAAAAAGGAATGCTTATAAGGGTAGTATTTTACAATACTAAAGAAAAATGTTATATAGAAAAAACAGGTGTATTTACTAAAATGAATATTAATGATAGATTCATTATGGTAATAAAAGATAAGATAATTATAGATGATATATCAGAAATTGAGATACTAGATGATGAATTAAATATATAATTATGGTATAATTTTTATGTTTTAGGAGTCATATATGATAACAAAAGAAGAATATATTAATTTAATAAAAAATGAATATCCATCTTGTTATCAAGAAATAATAGAAAACATGATGAAAAAAAGAAGTAATGCGTTTAGAATAAACACATTACTTAGTAGTAAAGATCAAGTTTTATCTAGTTTAGATAAGCTTAATATAAAATATCATAAGGTAGATATATCTGATTTTTCTTATTTAGTAGATTCATCAAATCAAGAGCTTATGAATCTAGATTTATTTAAAGAAGGGAAGATATATTTACAATCTATATCTTCTCAAATTCCACCATTAGCCCTAGATTTAGATAAGAATATGGATATATTAGATATGTGTGCTGCCCCTGGAGGTAAAACATCTGAGATTGCACAAATAGTAGCTAATTCATCTAATGTTATGGCTTGTGAAGAAAATAAAATTAGATGTGAAAAATTAAAATATAATTTATCACATTTAGGATGTAAGAATATAAATGTTATGCTTACTGACGCAAGAAAGCTTGATTCATTTTTTAGATTTGATTCTATATTACTTGATGCACCATGTAGTGGCAGTGGTACTATTAATATTGATAATAATAAAGACTTATCATATTTTTCATTACTTTTAGTGAAAAATTCAGCAAAAACTCAAAAGGCTTTATTGAAAAAAGCAATCGAAATTCTAAAACCAGGATCATCAATGGTATATTCTACATGTTCAATTTTAAAAGAAGAAAATGAAGAAGTAGTAAAAACTGTTTTAAATAAGAATGTAGTATTAGAAGATATAAATATAAATATAGATGAGGCTTGTTTATTAGAATCTAGTTTAGATAAGGTATTAACTATAAAACCATCTACTAATTATGAAGGTTTTTTTATAGCTAAAATAAAGAAGTTAAGATAGGAGCTTATATGTATAAAAATTATGAATTTATAAAAAAAGAATTTATTGATGAAATAAATAGTGAGGTTGAAATTTATAAGCATATTAAGTCAGGTGCAAGAATATGTTTAGTAAAAAATGATGATGATAATAAAGTATTTAATATAGCATTTCGTACACCACCAATTAATAACTGTGGTCTAACTCATATATTAGAGCATTCAGTTTTATGTGGTTCAAAGAAGTATCCAGTTAAAGATCCTTTTGTTGAAATGCTAAAGAAAAGCTTAAATACTTTCTTAAATGCATTTACATTCCCTGATAAAACATGTTATCCTGTTGCATCTAAGAATATGAAGGATTTTTGTAATTTAATGGATATTTATATGGATGCAGTATTAAATCCACAAATCTATAATCATAAGGAAATATTCATGCAAGAAGGATGGCATTATGATATAGATAGTATAGATTCTGAATTAAAATATAATGGTGTAGTTTATAATGAAATGAAGGGGGCATTTAGTGATCCTAATGATGTTTTATTAAGAAATATTATGCATTCATTATTTAAAGATACACAATATGGATTAGAATCAGGTGGTGATCCTAAATATATACCTGATTTAACATATGAGGAATTTATTAATTTCCATAAGAAATATTATCATCCATCTAATTCATATATTTATCTATATGGAAATATGGATTTTAATGAAAGATTAGAATATTTAGATAAAGAATATCTATCTAAATATGATGTAATAGATTTTGATACTAAATTAAAATATCAAGCTCCATATGATATTAATGTAGTTGATTATTATCCATCAGATGAGCTAAAAAATAATACATTTTTAACATATAACCTTGCCCTACCATCAACATTAAATGTAAAAGAATGTCTTGGTATGCAAATATTATTGAAGCATTTACTTGGATTACCTGGCTCTCCATTATATGATAAGCTTTTAAGTCTTAATATCGCAAAAGATATTGATTTTACATTCGATGATGGATTGCTTCAACCTATTTTAATTATTGAGGCTTTAGGTAGCGATAGTGATAAATTAGATTTATTTAAGAATACTATTAATGAAACATTAACTGAATTATCTAATAAGGGATTAAATCATGATGCGATATTATCAATAATTAATAATGCTGAATTTAAAGCAAGAGAATCTTATTTTACTGCATCATTCCCAAGAGGACTTGAAATATCATTAACTATGCTTACAAGCTGGCTTTATGATGATGATATGCCTTTTGATAAGCTTATTATGTTAAAGTATTTTAAGGAATTAAAGGATGATTTATCTAAAGGATATTTTGAAGAATTAATAAAGAAAAATATTTTATTAAATAAGCATAAGGCAATTGTTGTATTAAAGCCATCTAATACTATAGCTGAAGAAGAGGCAAATAAATTAAAGAATAAGCTTAATGAATATAAGAATTCTTTATCAAAAGAAGAATTAAATGCTTTAATTCTAGATAAAAAGAATTTATTAAAATATCAAAGTGAAGTTGATACAAAAGAAGCATTAGATAAGCTTCCTATGTTAAAGAAAGAAGATATTAATCCTGAACCTGAAAAGCTTAATTTAGAGGTTTATGATAAGGCTTATAAGGTTTTATATAGTGATTATCATACTAATGGTATCATATATAATACATATTATATTGATATAACATCTTTAGATGAGAATATGCTAAAGTATGTATCACTTTATTGCGATTTAATGAAATATCTATCTACTGATAAATATACTTACCAGGAATTAAATAATAAGATATTAGATGAAACAGGTGGTATTTCATTT
>CACZRY010000113.1 GCA_902783745.1 uncultured Erysipelotrichaceae bacterium | reverse complement strand
TAAATCATTTGAATATAATTATTCTGATCCATTAGTTTTAGAAAAACTAGCTATAATATTAAATCAATTATTCTCTTTAGATGATGGACTTTTAAAAACACTACTAGATAATGATATGTTAGTAGATGATGATTATGATTATAATATGCTTTCAGCATCAAATATGATTGCTTTGAAGATAGAATTAAGACCATATGATACTAAAAAGGTTAAAGAATTATTATTGGATTATATTTCTAAGCTTGATTTTAAAAAAATAAAAAACAAGTATATAAATGAAGAAAAAAGAAAATTATTATCTACAATCTATAAAACATTAGATGACCCTAAAAACTTAGGTGATAAGGTTTTAAGTTTATGGCTTGAAGGACATAGTTATTTATCATTAGTCAATAGAGTTAATGAATTAAATAGAGATTCATTAAAAGATTTAGTAGAATTAATAAAGACTACACCTTATTCAATTCTTGAAAAAACTATAAAATAAGTTAATATTCATATTTTTTTCTAAAAATTAATGAAATCATTAAATAAAAATTAAAAACGACAGGATTTAATTTTTATTTTTCTAAATATCTATTTTTTTCATATTTTTTATTCTATTTTAGAAAGTTTTTTATAATATATACGTTTGATAAAATATCTCTGCAAAGGAGGTATAAATTATTAATGTACAATTATTTCTTATTAATAGGAATCATTACTTCAGATGTTGAAGTAACCGAGCTTTCTGATGGAAAAAAGGTTGTTAATATCAATTTATCTATCGCTAGAGATTTTAAAAACTCTAATGGTGAATATGAATATGACAACATAAGAGTATCTATTTGGGATTTCTTAGCTGATGTTGCGGTTGAGAATCTTAAAAAGGGAGTTAAGGTTGGACTTAAAGGAAGAATTTCACCTAAAACAGAAGTACTTGAAGGTGGAATTAAAACAAGAGTAAATAATTTATTTGCCGATAGAATTATTTTCTTTGAACAAAGCCAAACTGATTCTATAAGAAACGAAATCAAATAACAAGAAAGGCATTTGCCTAAGTATCTTTAAGGAATGTATTCACATTCCTTTTTTCTCTTTATTTTTAGGTATGGTTGTTATATAATTAGAATGGTGATTAATATGAAACAATACTTAGATTTATGCAAAAAAATTTTAAATGAAGGGCATTATAAAGATGATAGAACTGGAACTGGAACTTATTCTATATTTGGTTACCAAGCTAGATATAATTTAAGCGATGGTTTTCCTCTACTTACAACTAAAAAAGTATTCTTAAGAGGAATCATTCATGAATTATTATGGTTCATATCTGGTTCTACAAATATTAAATATTTAGTAGATAATAATGTTCATATTTGGGATGATTGGGCATATAAGGCATATAAGAATTCAAATGAATTTGAAGGAGAAGATATGAAGCAGTTTGCAGAAAGAATTAAAGGTCTTGATGCAAATGATCCATTTGTTAAAAAATGGGGTGAGCTTGGTCCTGTATATGGTAGACAATGGAGAAACTTCAATGAAGAAGGTGTTGATCAGCTTGCAATATTAATTGATCAAATTAAGAATAACCCTAATTCAAGAAGATTGATTATTTCAGCATGGAACCCTTGTGAGGTTGACCAAATGGCATTACCTCCTTGTCATTCATTTATGCAATTTTATGTAATAGATGGTAAGCTTTCTTGTCAGCTATATCAAAGATCTGCAGATGTATTCTTAGGTGTACCTTTTAATATTGCGTCATATTCTTTATTTACAATGATGATTGCACAGGTATGTGGTCTTAAAGCAGGTGAATTTATTCATACAATGGGAGATGCTCATATTTATTCTAACCATGTAGAACAAATTAAACTACAACTTACAAGAGAACCTAAGAAATTACCTACTATGAAAATTAATCCTAATGTTAAATCAATTTTTGATTTCAAAATTGATGATTTCACATTAGAAAATTATGATCCATATCCAGCAATTAAAGGAGAAGTGGCAGTATAATGATAAAAATGATTTGGGCAATGGATGAAGATAACCTTGTAGGAAAAGGTGATAAGCTTCCATGGCATATTAAAGAAGATTTAATTTATTATAAGTCTAAGACACAAGGTCAAACTGTATTAATGGGTGATACTACATATTATTCATTAAGAGGATATTATAAAGATAAGCCTTTACCTTATGGTAAGATTTATGTTGCAACAATAGATAAAAGCTTAAAAATCGAAGGAATAGATAATGTAGAAATGGTCTATGACCTTATTGATTTTTTAAAAAATGTAAAAGAAGATATTTTCGTTGTTGGTGGTGCAACAATTTATAAAATATCACTTCCATACGCAGACCAATTATATATTTCATTTGTAAAGGGTCATCATGATGGAGATAGATATTTCCCAACAATTGATTATTCTAAATATAATTTAATATTTGAAAATGTTACAGAACAGGTTAGATATACTGTATTCGAAAGGATAAAATAAAATGTTTATATTTTTAGAATGGATTATTTTAAGTGGTCTATATTCTTTCTTATTAGGTTATTTTGTACCATTATCTAAGTGGTTTTTATTCTTATGGATTCCACTAAGTCTAATATTAGCACTACTTACAATAATTGTATTATTATTAATATTCTTATTATTATGTGATCCAAAGCATCCTGAAGGTAAGATTAGACATTTCTTCGCAAGAAATGTTATTTCAATCGCAATTCATATCCAAAATATCAAAATTACTATTGAAGGAAAAGAAAACATTCCAAATGGTACATTTGCAGGATTTGCAAACCATAAGTCAATGATGGATCCATTATTTTGCTATTACACAATTGGAAAACCAAATTGCTTAATTGGTAAAAGAGAATTATTTAAAATGAAAATTATGAAGCTATTTGTACGTGTTTATAAAGCAATACCTATGAATAGAGAAGATAATCGTGAAGCTTTAAAGAGCTTAAAGGTAGGAATTGATTGTGTTAAATCAGGATATCCTATTACTGTATTCCCAGAAGGTGGAATTCGTTCAAGAGAATCAGATTTAATGGTTGATTTAAAGCCAGGTGCATATAAGCTTGCTGTTAAAGCAGAAGCACCAATATTACCTATATCAATTATTGGTAATAGTAAGGTACATGAAAAGAAATTCTTCCAAAGAAAGAATATTAAAGTTATATTCCATAAACCAATAACATATGAAGAATATAAAGATATGAATACAACTCAAATTGGTGAAATGGTATTTGAAATTATTAATAATGGAATTATAAATGAACAAAACAAGAAAAATACTAATAATTAGTTTATTATTAATATTAGGCTTTATATTACTTGTAGTAGGATTTATTTTATTAATAATATCTGTATTATATAAAAAAGAAGATATGGTTATATTTTCTTTAATATCAGTTATTATAGGAATTATAATATATGTAATCTTAATGATATATGGTTTAATCATTTACTTTAAAAGAAGGTGATTTTTATGGATGAAAAAATCAAATTAATAATAACAATATCAGTAATTTGTTTACTATTATTAATTTTTTTCATTATTATAATAAAAATCATTACTGCTGCAAAAGATAATAGAATGTATAAAAATATTACAAATCTATTAAATGATATTGCAAAGAAATTAAAGCTAGATTTAGAATTCGAAAACGAAAAAATAAAAGAAGAAAATGCTAAAAAAGAAGAACCTAAGAAAAAGAAAAAAGGTAAGGTTCCAACTTTATTTGATGAATTAGATATAAATATTGATTTAGAAGTTGAAGAAGAGGTAAAAAAATTACCTGATAATGTATTTAGTGTTGAAAGAATTTCTAAAAAGAATAATGCAAGTGAATTATATGATTTTAAAATGATATTGCCTAATAAAATATTATTCATAAAAATAATACCTAATTTTTCAAATGCTGAAATATGTATGAATAATGCTGTAAAATGGCAAATTAGAAAATCATTTAATGATAATTCTAATCATTTTATTGATGTAGATGAATTTGTAAGATTCGATCCTCAAAAAGAAATTGATTATATTAAAACATCTAAAGTAGCAATTATATATCCTAATGCTAATACAATATTAAGATATGTAAATGAATGTGAAATGAAGTTCGTAACACCAAAGAATAATTTAAACGGATTATTTGTTATGACCTATAATGACTTACTTGAAAATTATAAAAATATAAAATGTGAAGGAAAGAAAATATAGGGTGACCTATATTTTTCTTTAAATGGTAATAAATATGTATGATTTTTTAACATTAGAATTTAATAAAATCATTAATAAGTTAGTTAATTATGCAATATGTGATTTTTCTAAGAATGAAATATTAAAATATGAAAATCTAGATTATTCTTATTCTAATATTTTAAAAATGCAAAATGAAGTATCTGAGGCATATGATTCAATAATTAAGCTTGATAGTGCACCTATTTATGATTTAAGTGGTATTGATGAAATATTAATGAAAGCATCAAAGGGTGCAATATTATCAGCTAAAGAATTATTATTAGTAAATGAATTAATAAAGAATTCAATTGAATTAAAAAGATTCTTAAAACAAATATCTAATTTATTAGATACTAAATTCCAACGTCCTTATTATGATGCATTTATAGATGAAGCAACATTAAAATCATCTATTGAGCTTGCAATATCATTAGACGGTGAAATATTAGATAATGCTTCAAGAGAATTATTTGTATGTAGAAGAAGTAAGAAAAGCTTAGAAGCTAGATTACGTACTAAATTAACTGAATTAATTCAAACAAGATCTAAAATGCTTACCGAACCTATTATTGTACAAAGAGATTTTAGAATGTGTCTTCCTGTTAAGGTTGAATATAAAAATACTTTTAAAGGAATTATTCATGATATTTCTTCATCATCAACGACTGTATATATTGAACCTGAAGAAATAATTCCAACACAAAATCAAATTGATCAATATCAGGCTCAAGAAAAGAAAGAAATAGAAATAATATTGAAGAATTTAAC
Source organism: uncultured Erysipelotrichaceae bacterium (assembly GCA_902783745.1). Lineage (GTDB taxonomy): Bacteria > Bacillota_I > Bacilli_A > Acholeplasmatales > Anaeroplasmataceae > Anaeroplasma. The sequence goes on along the minus strand of CACZRY010000113.1, from coordinate 4,235 downwards.
TTTACTTGTATCAGCACAATCTGATGAATTAATGAATATGGTTTCATCAATTAAGTCATTAGATATTATTTATGCAAAAGCAAAAATGGGTAAAGATTTAGGTTATTCTTTAGCAAAAGTTATAGATGATAAGAAATTCAATTTAAAAAATGCTTTACATCCATTAATTGATAAAGATAAATGTGTACCATTAAATATAAATTTAGGACATAAACAAAAATGTATTATAATTACAGGTCCTAATACAGGAGGTAAAACTGTATCATTAAAAACTACAGGCTTATTACATTTGATGGCATATAATGGTTTAATGGTTCCTCTATCACAAGATTCAGAATTTGGATATTTTAAAAACATTATGGCAGATATTGGGGATGAACAATCAATTGAACAATCATTATCTACATTCTCAAGTCATATGACTAAAATATCTAAAATTATTAATGAATCTGATGATAGATCATTAATTTTATTAGATGAATTAGGTTCAGGTACTGACCCTAAAGAAGGTTCAAGTCTTGCAATATCTATAATTAATTATTTAAAAAATAAGAATTCACTTGTAATTGCGACAACACATTATAGTGATTTAAAGAGTTATGCATATGAAAATGAAGATATTATTAACGCATCAGTAGAATTTAATACTGATACATTAATGCCAACATATAAGCTATTAATGGGTATTCCTGGTAAATCTAATGCTCTAGATATAGCAAAAAGGATTGGAATTAATGATGAAATTGTATCTTCTGCAAGAGAATATTTAAATAATAATAAAGGCTCAAATGAAGTATTAATTGGTAATATTGAAGAAGAGATGAATAATCTTAGATTAAAAGAAGAGTCTTTAGAAAAAGAAATTGAAAAATATAACAAAGAAAATTATAAGTTAAAGCAAGAAAAGATAGAATTAGTTAAAAAGACAGATAAAATTTTAGCTGATGCAAGACGCGATGCACAAAAGATTTTAGATGATGCTAAAGATGAAGCAAATAAACTAATCCAAGAAATAAAGAATATGAGTGAGGAAAACTTTAAAGAGCATGAGTTAATTAACTTAAAGACAAAAGCTAATTCATTACATGTTGAAGAAAAAGAAGAAGACATATTCTTAGATGAATTAAATGTAGGAGACTTTGTATATATTAAGCCATATGAAAAATATGGTACAATATCTCAAATTAAAAAAGATAAATACTATGTTAAAATGGGTAATTTCTTAATGGATTTTAAGAAAAGTGATTTACAATTATCTGCAAAGCCAGTAGAAAAGCCAAAGAAAAAGGAAAGATTATCTGGTTATAATAGTGCATCTCATGCAACATTATCTTTAGATTTGAGAGGAAAAAGATATGAAGATGTTACATATTTAATGGATCAATATTTAGATCAAGCTGTACTTGGTAATCTTGAAGAGGTATCAATTATTCATGGATTTGGTACTGGTACTATAAGAAAAGCAGTATGGGAATATTTAAAGAAATGCCCTTATGCTAAATCATGGAGATATGGTGGAGAAGGTGAAGGCTTAAACGGTGTTACTGTTGTAAAGCTAAAATAATGAAGAAAGCATCAATTATATTATTTAATATCAAAAATATTAATAAAGATTTAATTAAGGATACATTTATTGTAGGTTGTGATAGAGGTGCCTTAAATTGTGCATCTAATGATATTTTTATGGATTTAGCAGTTGGTGATTTTGATTCTGTTAATGAAGTTGAATTTGAACTTATAAAAAAATATTCTAAAAAGATAATTAAATTAAATCCAATAAAAGATTCAACTGATACTCAGTACGCAATAGATTATTTAAAAGATTATGATGAAATTACTATTTATGGTGGTATAAAAGGTAAAAGAATAGAGCATTTTTATGCTAATATGATAGACTTATATAATAATAAAAAATTAAGAATGATGGATGATAATTCACTTATTATAACAAGTGAGGATTCATTTAATCCTTTAACAAATTATAAATTTATATCTATTTTTAGCTTATCAAATGATACAATAATATCACTTAAGGGATTTAAGTATGAATTAGATGATTTTAATTTATTAATGAATAATCCATTAGGTATTTCTAATGAAGTATCTAATAATCCTTTAATTTCAATAAAAAAAGGTAGAATATTAGTAATATATTCTAATGATGACAAGAGGTAATATGGACGGTTTTTTACTTTTAGATAAAGATAAGAAAATGACTTCATTTTCTTTATGTAATAAAATTAAATATAAATTTGGAATATCTAAAAGTGGACATTCTGGTACATTAGATCCTAACGCAACAGGATTAATGATTGTTGCCTTAGATAAAGCAACAAAGCTTTTAAAGCTTTTAAATTATGATACTAAGGAATATATTACAGAAATAGTTTTTGGCCTAGATTCTATAAGCTATGATATTGATTCTATGATAACAAATGATATTAAAATGTCTTTTAGTTTAGATGATTTAAAAGAAAAAATGGAAATTTTAAAATCAAAGGATAAGCAATTACCTCCTATGATATCAGCAATTAAAGTCAATGGACGTAAACTTATGAAGTATGATAAAGATGAGGTCACATTAAAAGAACGTGACGTTAAAATCTTAGATTATGAGCTTATAGATTTTATTCCTGATGATACACATCCTAAAGCAATTATAAGACTTAAGGTTTCAAAAGGCTTTTATATTAGAAGCTATGCACATGATTTAGGTATATTACTTGGTGGTTGTGCAATTGTTAAAGAATTAAGAAGAATTTCAATTGAAAATTTATCAATTGATAATGCTAAAAAACTAGATGATGTTAGTTTAAATGATATTATACCTATTCAAAAGTTTTTTAATTTTAATGTATTAGAAGTAGATAAATATAGAGCACATCTTGCACAAAATGGAGTTACTTTTGATAAAAGACAAACTACCATGAAAGGTTGTTTTCTAGTAAAATGTGAAGGAAAAGATATTGCAATTTACGAAGAAACGGAAGAAAATATATATAAGCCATTATTAATATTTTAAGAGGCATCTATGAAAACAATATTCATTAAAAATATGGATTTCCATAAATTACCAGAAGAGGTTTGCGCTGCAATAGGTAATTTTGATGGAGTTCATCTAGGACATCAAAAATTAATAGAGGAATGTAAAAGACATAATTATAAGTCTGCAGTATTAACTTTTAATCCTCATCCAAGTGTATTCATAAAAAAAATACCTAATTATCCAGTTATTACACCAATTGATAAAAAGGCTGAAATAATTGAATCTATGGGTGTTGATTATCTTATTGTAATTGAATTTAATGATAAAATTATGAATATGCCAAAAGAAGAATTTATGGCTAATATGAAAAAGATGGGCATTAAGAGCTGTGTTTGTGGATATGATTTTACATTTGGTATTTATGCTGAGGGTAATATTAAGGATTTAGATGAAAATTTTGAATTCTATGAAATCAAAAAATATATTTATCAAAATGTAAGAGTATCAACAACATATATAAGAGAGCTTTTATCAATTGGTAATGTAAGTGAAGCTGAAAAGATGCTTGGAAGACCTTATTCAATAAGAGGAAAGGTTGTACCTGGTAATCAAAATGGTAGAAAGCTTGGATACCCTACTGCAAATATTGAATATAAAAATTATTTCTTACCTGAAACTGGAGTTTATTATGTAGAGGTTTTATATAACAATAAAAAATATGGTGGTATGTGTAACATTGGCCATAATCCTACAGTTAAATTCCAAGACATCTTAAGACTTGAGGTAAATATATTCTCATTAGATGAAGATTTATATGGTAAGAATATAGAAATATTTTTTAAACAAAGAATAAGAGGAGAGATTAAATTCCAATCTCTTGATGAATTAAAAAGACAGTTATCAACAGATAAGGTTCTATGTATTTCTTATTCTTTAACAAATGAATAAAAATATACTTGCAATATTAAAAACTTTATTGTAAAATATCAACGTGCGTTTGCAAAGTCTATAGTTTCCTCAACTTAGGCATTGTTATACGTGAATTTAGATTTTATAGGAGGAACTTAATTATGTTAACAAAAGAAGAAAAGGCACAAATCGTTAAGGATTTCGGTAAGAATGCAAATGACACTGGTTCTACATCAGTTCAAATCGCAATCTTAACAAAGGAAATCGAAAACTTAAACAAGCACTTCGAAGTAAACATTCATGATTTCCAAGGTAAGCGTGGTCTTATGTCTAAGATTGG
>CACZRY010000112.1 GCA_902783745.1 uncultured Erysipelotrichaceae bacterium | reverse complement strand
GCAATAACAGGAATCTTTACATCAGTACCAGGAATAAATACTTCTTTACCAATAACATTCTTATATCTTTCATCATCTGGGTGTACCATAATTGCTTGGTCAGCAAACATTGTTTCAGGTCTTGTTGTTGCAATTGTGATATATCCACTTCCATCAGTAAATGGATAGTTGAAATGATAGAATGCACCTTCATCATCTTGGTGAATTACTTCAATATTTGATAATGCTGTTCTTGCTTCACAGTCCCAGTTAATAATTCTTTCACCTTGATAGATTAAGCCCTTATTATATAAAGTAATAAATACATAATTTACAGCTTTAGATAATCCTTCATCTAATGTAAATCTTTCTTTAGTGTAATCTAAAGATAAACCTAATCCAGCCCATTGAGAATGAATAGTTTTAGCATATTCATCCTTCCATTTCCAAGCTTCCTTTAAGAATGCTTCTCTTCCGATATCATATCTTGATATACCTTGCTCCTTAAGCTTTGCATCAACCTTAGCTTGTGTTGCAATACCAGCATGGTCCATACCAGGTACCCATAACGCATCGAAGCCTTGCATTCTTTTTCTTCTAATAATAATATCTTGTAAAGTAGTATCCCAAGAATGTCCTAAATGTAATTTACCTGTTACATTTGGTGGTGGAATAACTACTGTAAATGGTTGCTTTGAAGTATCTCCTGCTTCAAAGAATCCTCCTTTTAACCAGAAGTCATATTTTCCTTTTTCAACTTCCTTAAAATCATACTTTGGTTTTAATTCCTTACTCATATTTTTTCATCCTTTCAAAATCATCTCTAGTTAATGAATAGAAATCAGCATCAACTATTCTACCATCATAAAGCTTTTTATATTTACAAAATCTTCCATCATAAATAAAGCCACATTTTTCAATAACTCTTTTACTTTTAAAATTATCACTATGATGGCCAACCTCTAAAACCTCACAGTCTGTTTTAGTAAAAACATAATCAATAACCATTTTTACAGCTTCAGTCATATAACCACAGTTCCAATAATCTGAATTCATAGAAAATCCTAACTGCTTAACATATTTATATTTTCTAATGCCATAATTATATATAGATATTGTACCAATCATTTTTTCTTCTGCTTTTAAAACAATTGCGTAAACATCCTTTTGTAATACCTGACCTGCAATAACCCTTTTTGCTGTTTCATAATCCTTAATAGGCTTCCATCCAGCACTAGGTCCTACTAAATCAGAACCACAATATAAAAAATAGTCATCTACATCTGTTAATTCTAAATCCCTGACAATAATTCTTTTCCCATTTAATCTCATAAAAAAAGTCCTTAGAAAACATATTTCTAAGGACGAATTATCGCGGTACCACCTTAGTTCTATGAATATAAATCCATAGCCCTCAATTTTCTTTAACGCAGATAACGGATTTTACTACTAAGCTCATAAAATCAGCTCCATGACTACCTTCTTCATATCATAATGAATACTTTCACCATACGTATTCTCTCTAAAAGAATGAATATGAATACTCCTTCACTTCAAAGCTTTGTTAATATTTTACTTTTATTAATAATTAAAGTCAATAAATAATAATATTTATAAATGAAGTTTTAGATTAATATGTGCATTTATTAGATAATATTTCTCTATTTCCTTTAATAATTTTATAAAATCACAATCACTATATTCTTCTATTGGTAATTTTTTATAATAATATTCTTGCCAATAATCTAAGTAATTATCATTATATTTATAACAATTTTTACATAAAGCGCCATGGTCTGTTATAGAAAAACCAATTAAATCATTAGTATTTCCACATCTTTGACACTTTTTTAATTCTGGATTAACTCCAAATGGATAAAGCATTTTTATTAAAAATATTGATAAAACCTTTAATGAATCAAGTTCTAATATTTTTAAAAATGCTTCTTCTATAAATGGATACATTAATTCATTATTAGAATCCTCTGGCAAATAATTTATTATTTCAATCATTGCCCTTAAGACCTCAATAGTTTTTAAATCATTACTACAATTAAGATTAGATTTTATAGTATAGAATTCTTGTAGTGTAGGAAATGATGAATCAATAAAAGTAAAATCAATAATATTACCTGTAATCAAATTACCACTTGATACATTTTTCTTTCCTTTTACGCCTAAAACCTTATATCCTTTTAATCCTAATATTGAATAAATATATACAATCTTAGATTTTTCCTTATAATCTAGTGATTTAACAATTATTCCTCTCATTATTCGAATTTATCTTGAGAATAACCTAGATATGCTAAATCACCAGGTCTATCTTTCCAATCCTTTTTAACCTTAACCCATAAATCAAGGTTAACTCTTGTACCTAAAAGCTTTTTAATATCAGATTTAGCAAGATCCTTTACATGTTTAATTAAGCTACCATTTTTACCTATAATAATTTGTTTTTGGCTATCTCTTTCAACATATATAGTTGCATATACATCTTTTACTGTTTTATCTTCTTCATTATCTTTTAGAAGATCAACTGTAACTGCAATTGAATGAGGAACCTCTTCTTTAGTTAAATATAATATCTTTTCTCTTATCATTTCAGAAATTAAGAATTTATTATCATGATCAGATATCATATCATCAGGATAAAATTTAGGTCCTTTAGGTAAAATATCATAAATGGCATCAAGTAAATGATCTATATTTTTATTTTCTAATACTGATATTGGGAAAAATCCTTGGAAAGGATATAAGTTTTGATATAACGCAAGTGTTAAATCAATATCATTAAATCTTTTTAACTGGTCTACTTTATTAATAACTAAGAAAACAGGTATTTTTGTTTTCTTTAAATTATTCATTATAATTTCATCACCAGGTAAAATTTTTTTTGTTGGTGTAGTCATAAATATAACTGCATCAACACCTGATACTGAACCATAAGAAGCATTAACCATTCTTCTATCAAGTTCACTATTCGCTTTATGAATTCCTGGTGTATCAGTAAATGCGATTTGATAGTTTTTTGCATTTACAACACCAAGTATTTTATTTCTTGTTGTTTGAGGCTTATCTGACATAATTGCAACTTTTTTACCAACAACTTTATTTAAGAATGTTGATTTACCTACATTAGGTCTACCAATTATTGTAACAAAGCCTGATCTAAATTCATTCTTTTGCATTATAATTCCTCATTTATTTTGAATGCATATGGTAATAAATCATTTAAATTAAGTTCTATATAATTTCTTTCTAGGTTAGATAAAATGATTTTTGTATCAGGAGATAATAATTCCATTAAAACCTCTCTACATGCACCACATGGCATAATTGGTTCTTTTAAATCTCCAACGACACATACTGCTTCAACATCATTTTTAGTATAACCCATAGATATTAATTTAAATACTGCATTTCTTTCAGCACAAATAGATAAGCCGTAACTCTTATTTTCGATGTTACAGCCTGTTACAAATTGTCCATTTTTTAATAAAATAGCACAACCTACCTTAAATTTTGAATAAGGAGCATATGCATGAAATCTTGCAGTTAAAGCCATATCCAAAAGACTATCTACATTCATCTTTTAATTCCTGCCTTATTTAAGATATCATCCTGCTTAGAAAACATAATTTGTTCTTCTTCCTTAGTTTGATGATCAAATCCACATAAATGTAAGTAACCATGTACAGCTAAGAATGCAACCTCTCTATTAATAGAATGTCCATATTCTTTTGCTTGTTCATAAGCTTTATCAAGACAGATGAATACATCACCTAAGCTAGATTTAATATCATTTTCTAAATCATCGCATAATGCAAATGATATTACATCAGTAACTTTATCTATATTTCTAAATTCTTTATTTATTTCATGAATTCTTTCTTTTGAAACAAAGATAAAATTAATATCTTTTTTTACATTGAAATCCTTAAAAATTTTATGTAGTAAGTGTTCAAATCTTCTTACCTTTTCATTTGTTTCATTATAAAAATTAACTCTCATTATTTAACACCTAAATTTCTTTTTAAATAAGATTGTAATTGACTTTCTTCAATATCCTTTAACCCATTTTGAATGCATCTAGACTGAATCATTGCCTTAACAAATTTTTCAAGTGATGAATTTTTTTGATAGTCTGCAGCACAAACAAAATTAATTCTTTTATCCTTAACAAGGTTTTTAACCTTTTCTTCTGAGCCTTGTGGATATAATGCAATTGATTTGCCACCTGCATCTTTAACTATCTTCATACAAGGAATATCAGTTAATCCATCTCCAATATAAATCATATTTTCAAACGGAATTGCTTTTTCTTCCATATGCATATTAACAGAATCATCATCAGTCACATCAAGTGCACCTTTAGCAATTCTAAAGATATATTGTGTTTTTTGAGTATAATTTATTGAAAGACTTGGCCATATTGCAATACCATTTTCATCATATAAGAAATTACATCCATAAATTCTTTTAAAATATTTAGCAATAGGAGTACCCATAATTATTTCTGTTGTACCTGATGAAATAATATAATGTTCTACATTTGCACCAAGTGATGACGCATATTCATTGATTCTTTCAAACCAAGTTAAAACGCCATTATGGAATATAACATCCTTACCACATTCATTTAAGAATTCATATGTTAATGGAATATTCTTTTCTTTTGATTTTTTTACCATCATAAACATATATGATAAAATTTTATCCATATGATTTTCTTCAGTAAGCTTTGATGTTTCACCCCAAAATTCATTTGGTGTCATTCCAAGCTTATTAATAAAACCAAAATTTTGCATATCAGATGTAGATAAAGTTTTATCAAAATCATACATTATTGCAATGGTTGTCTTTGCCATAAAATCATCCTACTTCTTCTTTGAATTATTATATTTGAATTCATTAAATTCTTGATTCAAGCTCTTCATTTCTTGATATACATAATTTAAGAAATCTGCATGAAGAGTGTAATTGTTTTGATTATTTATGAAATTAGCTTGTGCAGTTTGAATATCTTCTTCAGACATTGCATTACCTAATAGGTCGACAACATCAATTTGATATTGTTGTGCTAATTCTTCTAATTTCTTTCCAGTTGCTTCTTCAACACCTTGCATTACTTCATTTTGATCATCAAAACAAATTTGTGCAAATGAATTAAAATCAGATAATTTATCATAGAATTCAAATAACTTATCAGTTAAGAATTGATCTAATGCTGTATGATCTGTATTATCATCATTTAAATATGAACGAATAATGTTATATACATAATTCATAACATATGCACCATCAATTTGAGAGATGAAACCATCCATTGTAACATAGATACGGTTATTAATTGTATCTCTAATATATGAAATCTGTTCATTATCAATTAAGCCTGATGCAAATTGAGTTTCATATTTTCCTAATAAGTCATCATACATATTTAATGCAAATTGTCTATCAAAATTACCATTTCCATAGCATTCAAGGTTTGCCTTAACTGTTAAGAAATAATATTGCATACCATCATGTTCTAACTTTTGTTTAGATACGATATCAAAAGTAAGGTTTTCAAAATAAGGTGATTTAAAAACAAATTCAGATACTTCTTCATCCTTATTCATAACTCTTACTTTAACATTTATAAAGTCTGGGTCATTTTCTGAATATAACCCCATTTTTGTTTTTGTTTCACTAGATAATTCTAATGTTAAATCATTTTCGAAGGCTTTACGATTAAATACCGCAAGTATAAATTGGTCACCATCAAAAACAAATGGAATATCTAATTGCTTATTTGTAATATTACCCATTAGTCTTTCATCAAATTGCTTATCAATCTTTTTTGACTCTAATTGGATATATGTATCTGTAATCTTTCTCATATTATCAGCAAGTGATAATGGAAGCATACAGCACTTGTTATTTGTATGGTTTTTAGGTTTCTTAATAGCATTAACCTTTTCCATATATTCATCAATATCATTTTTACATTTATTACCAATAAATGCATTAGAACCAATTGACTTTATTGTTGATGGAAGTTTAATTTCCTTAATATTACAATTAATGAAAGCCCAGTCTTCTATTGTTTCAACACCTTCATCTAAAATTACATGTTCAAGATTAGGGCATGCAGCAAATGCATAAGGTCCGATTACCTTACAAGTTCCTGGAATTTCAACTGCACGTAAATTCTTTTTCTCCGCAAAAGCATCTGGTGCAATCTTTGATACAGGTAGGTTTTCGATAGTATCAGGTAAACCTAATTCTACTTCAGTATCATCACATCCTAAAAGGACTACTATTTTGTTTCCTTGTACTTCGTATTTTATCATAAAAAATACCTCCGAGTTTCAATTCTAAAAGCAGTACGCTATTAAATATATTTTACTATTTTTTATCTACATTTTCAACAAATAAAAGACCCCCAAATAATTGGGGATGTAACTTTTATTCAATAAATTCAAATTCAAAATCGAAAATACGTACTGTATCTCCGTTTTTAACGCCTCTTTTTCTTAATGCATCATCAAGTCCATATTCTCTTAATTGTCTTGCGAAACGGAATCTTGCAGTTTCACTATCAAAATCAGTCATATCAAATGCTCTCTTTAATTTAGCACCTGTTACATTGAATACACCATCATCTTGTAATTCAATAATGAATGGTTCTTCATCTTCAGTATATGTATATTCTCTAACTTCAAATTCATCATCTTCAAATATAGAGAATGTTTCTGCTGTTTCTAATGTAGATGCAATCTTATATTTTAATTCTTCAAGATTTAATTTAGTATATGCTGATATTGCAATAACATCTTTTATACCAGTTTTCTTCTTGAATTCAATCAAATTTTCTTCTGCGTTTGGCATATCCATTTTGTTAGCAACAACAATTTGAGGACGCTTAATTAAATTCATCTTATAACTCTTAAGTTCTTCGTTGATTTTAATATAATCATCATAAGGATCTCTTCCCTCAGTACCTGCCATATCAATTACATGTACAATAACTCTACATCTTTCAATATGACGTAAGAATTCTAATCCTAAACCTGCACCATTATGTGCACCTTCAATAATACCAGGTAAGTCAGCCATAACGAAATCTCTACCATCATCTAGCTTAACCATACCTAAATTTGGTTGTAATGTTGTGAAATGATATGCTGCAATCTTAGGTCTAGCATTTGATACTGCAGATATAATTGTAGATTTACCAACACTTGGGAATCCAACAAGTCCGCAATCTGCTAATACTCTTAATTCACAACGAATATATCTATGCTCACCTGGTTCTCCCTTTTCACAGAAATCAGGACACTTTAAACGGTTAGATTGAAATGCTAAATTTCCTCTTCCGCCTCTTCCTCCATGTGCAGCAATAACTTTTTCACCATTCTTAGTTATATCACCTATAACCTTATTTGTATCAGCATCATAAACAGTTGTACCTACAGGCACACGAATTAAAGTATCTGATGCACAAGCACCCATCATACCTTTAATTTTACCTTTTTCACCATCGTTACCTTTTACAACCTTACTATATCTTAAGTCAAGTAATGTTGACATACCTTCATCACCAACGAAGATAATGTCTCCACCTCTTCCTCCAGAACCACCATAAGGTCCACCCAT
>CACZRY010000111.1 GCA_902783745.1 uncultured Erysipelotrichaceae bacterium | reverse complement strand
CTTAAAAGAGATGAAATTAAAACAAAAGTTTTATCATTACTTGAACTTGTTGGTTTAAAAGATAAGGTTAATAGTTATCCAAATCAATTGTCAGGCGGACAAAAACAAAGAGTTGCAATAGCTCGTGCACTAGCTAATGATCCAGATGTTTTATTGTCTGATGAAGCAACTAGTGCATTAGATCCTAATGTTACGGAATCTATATTACAACTTTTGCTTGAATTAAATAAAAAGCTTAACATTACTATCATAGTTATAACTCATGAAATGTCAGTTATTAAATCTATTGCCAATAGGGTTGCAGTAATGGAAGATGGTAAGATTGTTGAAATTGGAAATGTATATGATATATTCGCAAATCCAAATGAAAATATTACCAAAAAATTTATTGCTTCTCAAAATACATTATCAAAAATTGATAGGCTTATTGATGAAGATGCTAATTTAGTAAAACCAAAAGAAAATGGAGTATTAGTTAAACTTCAATATGAAAATTCATGTACAGAAGAAGCGTTAATAAGTGAAATAAGCAAATTATTTGATGTAAATGTTAATATTGTTTTAGCTAATATTGATGTAATTACTAAAAAACCTTTAGGTCAAATAATTGTTGTAATTAATGGTAAGAAAGAAAATGTATTAAAATCTATTGATTACTTGAAAGAAAAAGGAGTTAAGGTTACTGATTTAGTTGATGGAGGTGATACTTAATGTTTCCAAATTTAGAAAGATATCAAGCTAAATTTATAACAAATATTTATGCAACAATACAAATGGTATTAATTGCAGGTTTGATTAGTTTTGCTATAGGTTTGATTGTTGGTATTATTTTAGCAATTACAAGTCCAGGAGGAATTAAGCAAAATAAAATAGTGCATTTTATTGTGAGCATTTTGATTAATGTATTAAGAGCTGTTCCTTTCATCATATTACTTGTTGTTTTGATTCCTTTTACAAGAAAAGTTATAGGCACTGCTATAGGTGTTAAGGGTGCAATTATACCTTTGGTATTTGGAACCGTACCTTTCTTTTCAAGACAGGTAGAAACATCATTGATGAATGTTGATCACGGAAAAATAGAGGCTGCTAGAAGTATGGGATCTTCAACGATAGGAATAATAATTAGAGTGTATTTATATGAGAGTGTTCCAGAACTTATAAGAGTTACAACAATTACGGCTATTTCACTTGTTGGACTTACTGCAATGGCAGGTGCAGTTGGTGCAGGTGGCTTAGGAGATTTTGCAATATCATATGGGCAAGGTCTTAATAACTGGGATATAGTTTGGGCATGTGTAATTGTACTTATGATAATTATATCTATCATTCAAGCAATAGGAAGCATATTAGCAAAGCTATCAACAAACAGAAAAATAATTAATAGAAAGATAAAATAAGAGGAGATTAGATTATTATGAAGAAATTAGTTAAAGGATTATTTTTTACAGCAACTTTAGGTGTTGCAGCATTTAGTTTAGCATCATGTGGTAATAAAAGTAGTGAACCATTAAAATTCGCTATACCATCTGATGGTACAAATTTATCAAGAGGAATTAAATTATTGGAATCAGCTGGTTTGATTGAAGTAGATCCTAAGGCTGGATATACACCACAATTAGCTGATATTACAAAATATGTATATAACATTGAAATAGTACCACAAGACGCTTCTACATTACCAACATTATTAGAAGATTATGCAGGTGCAACAATTAATGGAACTTATGCGATTCCAAGAGGCTTATTACCATCAAGAGATGGTTTAATTATCGAAAAGCAGCAAGAAGGATTAGAAAATCCATATGTAAATATTATTGCTGCAAAAACTGCGGATAAAGATAATGAATTATATAAGACAATTGTTGAAGCTTACCAAAGTGCAACAGTAGGTGAATATATTTTAAAGGAATATGAAGAAGCATTCTTCCCTCAATTTGATTATAATAAGAGCGATGCAGTTGAAAATGTTAAAGAAACAGTAAATAATTGGAAAACAAATTCAACAAAAGCACATACTGTAAAAGTTGGAGTTTGTGGAGCTAACAATAAGCAATGGGATGCAGTTCAATATGTATTAGACACAGAATATCATGATCAAGGTATTTATATTGAAACAGTTGAATATAGTGCATATAACATTCCAAATGATTCACTAAATGCGGGTGAAATAGACTTAAATGCATTCCAGCATAAGGCATATTTAGCAAATGAAATTAAGAATAACGGATACCAAATTGAATCAATTGGTGATACATTAATTGCACCACTTACTTTATATTCAAAGAAGTATAATAGTTTAAACGCAATTAAAGAAGCTGCTGGATTAAACAAGTAAAAAGGAGAGACTGTATGGGTACATTTGAAGAAGATATATTAAAAAGAGTTAAAGAAGATCATAATTATATAGTAAATTTAAGACGTCATTTTCATAAGTATCCTGAAATCGCAAAAGAAGAAAAAAACACTTGTCTTAAGATAGAAGAAGAACTTGATAATATTGGTATTTCTCACAAAAGAGTTGGTGAATATGGAGTTGCTGCCTATATAAAAGGTAATAAAATAGGTAATAAAAAAATTGTATTGCGTGCAGATATAGATGCATTACCAATTAATGAAGAAAATGATGTTGAATATAAATCAATTATACCTAATCGTATGCACGCGTGTGGACATGATTCACATACTGCATCATTAAT
>CACZRY010000110.1 GCA_902783745.1 uncultured Erysipelotrichaceae bacterium | reverse complement strand
GTTGTTGTACCAGCTGGATTAGTAGTGTTGCTAGGTTTAGTACAAGAAGCTAATGCTAATGCACTAATAGCAGCGAACCCAAAAAGGGCAATAGTTTTCTTTTTCATTTTTTTCTTTCTCCTTTTTACTTTCTAAAATTTCTATACTATTCCTTAACTCCACCAACGTTAACACCGGCTGCAAAGTATTTTTGTAGCTTAGGATAAATAACGATGATTGGAATGATAGAACAAACTAAGAATGCATATCTTACTGAGAATTGTGAGAAGTCATATGCAGATGCAATAGAAGGGTCATCTTCCATACGTCTAACGAACTCTTCAATAGTTTGACGAATGTAAACTGTTAATGGGTAGTTTTCTGATGTTAATAGCATCTGAGCCCATAAATAACCATTCCATCTTGCTACTGCATAGAACATTGCAACAGTAACGATTGATGCTTTTGACATAGGTACATATACCTTTAATAAGATCTGGAATTCAGTTGCGCCATCTATTCTTGCTGCTTCTTCAATTTCAGTTGAAACAGATGAGAAATAGTTACGTAATAAGATGATATTAAATGCATTGAAACCTAATGCGATGATAAACATATAAATGTTATTAACGTTGAATCTTTGGAAGTTGTTGAATGTTGGAATCATACCAGCATTGAACCACATTGTAAATACAAGCATGAAGTTAAATCCACGATGGAATAATAATCTTTGCTTAGATAAAGCATAAGCTCCACAAATACCAACAATCATAGATACTAATGTACCATACATTGTTACGAAGAATGAGTTACAATATGAAATCCAGAATGTCTTATCTGTAAATGCATAAGCATATGCAGAAACATTAAATGCATCTGGAATTATTGTAATCTTACCAGTTAATGTAGCATCCTTTGATGATATTGAGTTAGCTAATATATATATAAATGGATATAAACATGCTAATGCAAATACTGTTAAAATTACATATGATAAAATTTTGAATATTATTTCTGTTTTGTCTAGTCGTTTCATGTATCTTTACCTCCAATATTAGAATAATGAAGTAGATGATACACGTCTACTTATTGCGTTTGCACCCAATACTAATACCATGGCAAGTAACGCATTGAATAAATCCATTACGATACCAATCATTGGGTTAACATTATCAGAGTGAACTGACTTACCTGTCATACGGTAAACATATGTAGAAATTACATCTGAGTTTTCCCATGCTGTAACAGAGTCATCAACTAATAAGATAATCTTTTCATAACCGATATTTAAGATATGACCAATTCTTGTAATTAACATAATTGCAAGTGTAGGAGCCATACCAGGGAATGTTACATAACGAATTTGTTGCATCTTTGTTGCACCATCGATTCTTGCAGCTTCATAGCTCACTGGAGAAATCGCTAAGATTGCAGCGAAGTAAACAATTGATCCATAACCAGAACCTTCCCAAACACCAGATACCTGATAAATAGGTCTGAACCACTTTGGATGTGCTAATAATGTAAGAGTACTTGTCTTTCCATTATCAGAAACGTTCCAACCAAAGAAGTTGAATAATTGATATAACATACCAGGAGTCTTTGTTGCTTCACCATAGCACCATAATCTGATGATCTGAGTGATAACGATTGCTGATACGAAGTGAGGTAAGTATGCACATACCTGAACAATACTTCTATATGTCATATTCTTGATTTCGCTAAATAATAGAGCTAAGATGATAGGAATTGGGAATCCGAAGATTAAACCATACATACTGTTAACAAATGTATTTCTGAATGCCTTCCAGAATGCATTTGATACTGTACCATTTAAGAATACCTTTCCTAACCATGTAAAACCGGTCCATTGACTGTTTAACTGAGTAGCATCATTACCCCACTTGAAACCTGTCAAGATACCTGCGATTGGTAAATACTTGAACAAAACTAAGAATACTAGCATAGGAACTAATAACACATAAAGACGCCAGTCTTTAGCAAGTGTTCCTAATGTATGCTTCCATTTTGAACGTTCTACTTCATCGACAACAGTCTGATCAGTTTTTACGACCTTTTGCATAAACACACCATCCTTTAATACTAATTTGAATAATTACTTATTCATTTGAATCTTCTTTTGGTTTATCATCATTACCTTCTAAAGATTCGTTTGAAGATTCCTCTTCGACCTCCTCGATAGTAAACTTTCTATCTGCTTCATCGAGTTCGGCATTTCTTTTATCATCAATGAATTTTTGCTTAACATTGCAAACAATTCCTTGCGACCTAAATATAAATACTCCTATAAACATTACCGCTAAACCTAATAGATTATATATAAATCCATTTCTAGGCTTATCATATATTAGATAAGTTACCGTTTCATTTTTAGAGTTTACATATTGATATATAAGCTCATTTTCCTTACCTAACGTCAATAATGTATAAGATAGATATTGCACGCCACAGAATAAGGCGTAATTCAATAAAATTAATAATATTACCTTCCATGTTTCATTTAACATCTTTTTAGTACCAAGCTTCTTATAGAATAAAATATTCACCCCGAAGGATAAATATCCAAGTACTATAGATAAATAAAACTGCCAGTCAGTTTGAAACGAATACACCGCTTTGAAGTATCCACCAATTGTACAGGCTCCAAATATTACCCCTAGTGGAAGAATTGGGCTTAATGCTAAGCCATATCCATCCCATCTAGCAACTGCGATAAATATTATTAACATTGAAACTAACGATGCAGGCATAACATAATTTCCTAGTACTACAAGAGATACCATTGCTAAGAAGAAATCTAGCACTACGCCTAGCACAAGCATAATTGTTAAATCAATTGCCATATATTTGGCTAAGCTCTTTGTAATAATACCACCTCATATTTTTTGGAAAAATCGTTATGAATAACACCAATTCATAAGTTAGTAAGCGTTTACTAACCAGGAAACAAGTGACACGTATCCAAACGTTTTCATTATTTCATACCATATTTTAACATTATTTAACATATCAGTCAATAGGATTTCTACCTTTTTTTGTGCACTTTGCCCAAAGTCAAATAAATGTTATATAATCTTACATTCTTCTACTTTTTTGTACCATAATTGTTTGTTTTATTATATAATTTAACTGTATATTAAAATAATGCTTCACGCACGCGCGTATATATGCGTATATATAATTAAGGATGTGGGATAATGGAATATATAATCGATAGCACAACATCAATTAATGCTACATTAGAAAAAATGAAGGATTTTGATGTTTTAATTTTAAAAAAAGGTATTTATAAAGAAAAAGTAAAGGTTTTAAACAACAATATCACTATTAAAGGCTTAGATAGAGATGAAGTTATTATAGAAAACAAAGACTTCTTTCATAAAATAATGCCAGACTTCAACGAATGTAATACATTTAGAACATATACAGTATATGTAGGTGGAGATAATGTAGTTTTAAAAAATCTAACAATTAAAAACCTATCTACTCCATCAAGTAAATACGGACAAGCTTGTGCCCTACATGTAGATGGTGATTATTTTTATGCTGATGGCATCAATATAATATCTGCACAAGACACATTATTTACAGGACCATTACCTAGAGATTTACAAAAAAGACATATTGGCTTTTTAGAAGATACCTTTAGAAGAGATAGAAAATCATATCAAAAATACATTAACTGCTATATAGAAGGGGATGTTGATTTCATCTTTGGTTGCGCAACAGCCTTATTCTATAATTCAAGAATACACACTATAAAAAGAAATATAGAGCTTGATGGGGATGTTGGTGGTTATATATCTGCACCATCACACGAAAAAGAAACTAAATTTGGCTATTTATTCTATAAATGTAACTTAACTTCTGATGAAGGAGTTAAAAAGGTATTCTTATCAAGACCTTGGAGAGACTATGGTACTTCTTGTTTTATAGATTGTAAATATGGAAGCCATATTGATCCTAAGGGATTTGCAAATTGGAATAAAACAGAAAGATACAATACTGCAAGATATTACGAATATAATGAAAATATAGATATTACTAAAAGAGTAAGCTGGGCACATATGCTTACAAAAGATGAAAAAGATAAATATATTAAAGATTTTATAGAAAACGATAAATTCTTTGAATTAAACTAAAAGGGCGCATCCATGCGCTCTTTTTATTTCTTAAAACATAAATTATATAATGTTTGTTCAACATTAATATCTTTAATTAAACCATCTATTTCTTCTTTTACCTTAGTATTCTTATTATTAGTTAATATTGCTCTAATAAGTAAATTCTTTGGAGAATTTTCAATATCAACAAATTCCATTACCTGAGTCTTATATCCATAATACTGTAAAATGTCTGCTCTTATTGCATCTGTTAATATCGCAGACAATCTTTCCTTTAAGATTCCATATTTAGTTACTGCATGCATATATGTAGTTTCTAAATTATTATTAATCTCATGCTGGCAGCAAGGAACAGAAAATATATATTTAACATGCATATTTATTGCATGATATAACGCATAATCTGTTGCGGTATCACATGCATGTAATGTAACGATCATATCTATATCATTCTTTTTAGAATAATCCTTAATATCACCACAATAAAAAGATAAATTAGTATAATTATATTTTTTCGCAAGCTTATTACAATTATCTATAACATCACTTTTCAAATCTAATCCTATAATATTAACATCCATCTTTTTAATTTCTACTAAATAATAATATAGAATAAATGTTAAATAACTCTTGCCACATCCAAAATCTATTATATTAAGCTTTTTCTCATCTTTTATATTATCATCTATTATTTCTAAGAATCTATTAATTTGGCGGAATTTATCATATTGCTTTAAAGTAACTCTACCATCTGATGTCATTACACCTAAATCAATTAATGGTAAAACAATAGTTCCTTCCTCAATTAAATATTTCTTTTTTCTATTATTATCTACATTTACTAAAGAAACCTCTTCTTTATTTAAATGTCTATTAGATAAAACCTTACCCTTAGATGTAATTCTATAACCATAAGTATATTCTTTAGTTTGTAATTCCATATTATTAAAATACTTATCTAATAATTCTATTATTTTATCTTTAACATCAGTTAATAATATATTATTATGAAATACCTGTTTATCAGTATATAAAGAAAATTGTATAAAATCTCTATCTGATAAAGATATTCTTTTTAAATGACATTTAGTATATAAAGAATCCTTTTTAGGTGCTGATATTACACC
>CACZRY010000109.1 GCA_902783745.1 uncultured Erysipelotrichaceae bacterium | reverse complement strand
GGTAAAGTAATTGATGTTAAATTTAATAAGCCTGAATATATACAAGTAGATGGTGAAGTTTTAGGTAAATACTATCATTATAAGGCTATAAAAGAATAAATTTTCCTTTAAACAATAAAAAAAACGAGACATTAATCTAATTAACAGTTAAAGTGTAATCAGATTTACGTGCAATAAATTGCACTACATGTCTCGTTTGTTTTTAATTAATACGAGTGTTATTTTAGCAAAAACAAGAAAAAATTCAATCATTTTTTCATTAAATAAGCTTGTATTCATTTGATGAAAGCATTTTTATATTTGTATTATAAAATTCCTTTAAAGCCTTAATTAATTCAGCTAAATCATATGCACCTGCAGTCTCCATAGCTGAATGCATTGCAACTTGTGCAAGTCCAATATCAATTGATGGAATAGATACTTGACTTAAAGAAATAGCACCTAATGTAGAACCACCTCTTATATCACTTCTATTTGTATTGTATTGATATTTAGCGCCACATCTATCACATATTTCTTTAAATATTGCAAGAGATAATGCGTTTGTTGTATATGAACCTCTTGCGGCAGACTTAATTACAATACCACCATTTAAATAAACTTGATTTGTTGGGTCATATAAATGTGAATAATTAGGATGGAATCCTTGTGCATTATCTGCAGAAATCATAAATGAATTTGCAAGGATTACTCTATGATCAATAATCTTATATCCTAATGATAAAGAAATTCTTTCAAGAATTGATTGTAAGAATCCTGAACCTGCACCATTATATGTAGATGAACCAATTTCTTCACTATTAAAGAATGCACCTACATTTACCTTTTCTTCACTAGGATTATTATCTTTAATTGCTTCTAATATTGCATATGAGCATTCTAGATTATCAATTTGTGGTGCAATAATAAATGAATCATCAGCTCCACAAATACATCCTCTATCTAGATTTGTTAAATATAAGTCACTTGATATAATATTATCATTCTTTAACTTATATTTCTTGCTTATTATAGAATATAAATCTACATTAGAATTTCTATCCTTAAATAAAGGTATTAAATCTAGCTGAGGATTATATTTATATCCTGTATTAAGCTCATGATTATAATGTATTGAACAATTTGGAATAACACACATTGGCTTATCTAAATTAACTAAAATAGATTTTACTCCTGTAGGTGTTTTTACAATTACTCTACCACTTATACCTAAAGGTCTATCAAACCAAGTATTTAATATAGGTCCACCATATACTTCTGTATTAAGCATACCATAACCCATTTTATCTAAATTAAAATTTGGCTTAAGCTTAAAAGTTGGTGAATCTAGGTGTGCTGCAACTATGTTATATGATAATTCTAAATTTAGTTTTTCTAAATTAGATGGTAATGTGAATGCGATAAGTGCTGCATCATCTCTTACAACAAAATATTTTCCACCACCTTGGAATTTCCATTTTTTATTTTCTTCAAGTTCAATGAATCCTGAAGTAATTAAACTCTTCTTAATTTCTTCTTGTGCATGGAATGCATCTACAGATGGCTTTAAAAAATTTAAAAAATTAATCATTGCAATTCTCCTTTAATATCATTTTAACTTCAAATGATAATTCATTATTAACATATCCTATAAAACAATCATATATATCATCTTTATAATGTATTACATGTATAATTTCATTTTGTAATGCTTCATGATGGAATGCTATCTCACATGAATTAAAAATATAATTATAATTAGTATCAAACATATTATAAATAATATCTAAATATCTAGCGTTATTTAAATGCTTATTATGATCATAATCAGTTAATAAAACTTTATAATCAAATTCATTTATTATGTCATGTGGTACTAAATTAAGTTTTCTTTTTGTTTGCTCTTGATATGATGTCTTATCATAGTATAGGCCAGGGAATTTAGCTTTATCTGCTCTTTCAATCTTATGTGTATCTTTATTTACTAATACCCATAAAGATATTCCTTTAATTAAAATATTATCCTCTAAATCTCTAATTTCATATTCACGTTCCATGAATAGCTTATCTTGATTTTTAGGCCATGATACTATAGTAATATCTTCACCATATTTAGGTACTCTTTTTACAACATCAAATCTTTCACCAAGTATTATCCATAAAGAGCCTAAATTTTTCATATAATCTGCGCCTAAACCTAATTCATTTGCATGAACTCCTGCGATATCTTGAAAATAATCTAAGACAGAGGATGGACGTATGTAATCATTTATATCTACATCTTTTGTTTGAATAGGCATAGTTATTTTTTTAATCATGTATCCATTTTCCATATATGATTACTCCTTTAAAAGCATTTAAGATTATAACAAAAAAATAATATTTAATAAATAGAAAAAATAAAAAGGGAATATTCCCTTTTTACTTATTATCCTTCATTAACATTACCATTACAGCCTGTTGAGCATGTAATCTATTTTCTGCTTCCTCAAATATTTCATCTGC
>CACZRY010000108.1 GCA_902783745.1 uncultured Erysipelotrichaceae bacterium | reverse complement strand
TTGATAATATTAATGTAATATGTGATGATACTTTTAATTTCTTAAGAGATACTAATAATTATAATAAATATGATTTGATAGTATTAGACCCACCAGCATTTACTAAATCTAAAGAAACTGTAAAAAAAGCTTATAGAGGATATAAAGAAATTAATCTACAAGCTATTAAGATGATTAAGAAAAATGGTATTTTAATGACTTTTTCATGTTCACAGCATATGACAGAAGATTTATTCTTACAAATGATTAAAGAAGCAGTATATGATTCAGGTAGAAGATGTATGATAATTGATAGAAGAATTCAATCTCCAGATCATCCATCTTTAATATCAACAGATGTTGATTTATATCTTAAGAGTATTACTTTAAGAATTATTTAGGAGTGATTTTATGCTAAAAAATAATTACCATACACATATGAGATTTTGTAATCATGCTATAGGGGATGTAAGAGATTATTGTATTGAGGCAATAAATTGTGGTCTTAATGAATTAGGCATGACAGACCATGGTCCTATAAGAGAAGAATTTATGTCAGCTGAGGATTATTCCCGTACATGGTCATACGAAAATATGAAGGAATCACAAATAGATTCATATCTAGCTCAAATTAATGATGCCAGATTAGAATTTGGTGATAAATTAAAGATTTATTCTGGATTTGAATGTGAATATCTATATGGACATGATGATTTTTATTATGGATTAAGAAGAAAGGTTAATTTTTTGAATTTAGGTATCCATTTCTTCCAAGATGAAAATAAAAAACTTTACGATACATATTGTGAGGTTACAAATGAAACATTAAAATATTATGTAAATACAATTGAGGATGCTTTAAAGACTGGTCTTTATAATACTTTAGTACACCCAGATTTATTTATGTATGATTATCATAATGAACTTGGAAAAAGAGAATTTGATGATGAGGCAATTAAAGAGACAAGAAGAATAATTGAACTTGCAATAAAATATGATGTTTATGTTGAAATTAATGCGAATGGTATTAAAAATGATTATGATAAGGATTTTAAGGATTTCTTATATCCTTATATAGATTTTTGGCGTATCGCAAGCGAATATAGTGACTTAAAGGTAATTGTTGGTGTTGATGCACACGACCCTAAATTACTTAGCGGTAAGCATTTAAAAAGAATTTATGAATTGATTGATGAGGTTGGAATTAAGGTTTTAGATAAAATGACAATCTGTCACTAGGAAGTGGTTTTATGAAGCTAAAGATTGATATAACTCTATCTAATGGTTATATATTAGGCCCAATTAAAAATGAATCATATAATGATGATAAGGATTATTATAAGGGATCTTTAAATGAATTAAAGACATTAGATGAAGCTATTAAGAAAAGCTTAAAAGAAATAGATGAGACTGAGGCTAAGGAACCTAAGCTTAAGGATTATTTTTTAGCAGAAAAGCTTATGATTAATGATCCTATGCTTTATAGTAAAGCAAAAGAATTAATATATAGTGGCTTATCTTCAAAAAAAGCTTTTAAGATGGCTATGAATCAGTTTATAAATAACTTAAATAAATCAACATCTAGTTATTTAAAAGAAAGAATAGCTGATTTAGAAGATGTTGTTTTAATGGTTATTAAAAATATGGATTATGATTCTAAGGATGAAACATCTAAAAGATATATATTAGTATGTGATAAGGTTAGACCTTCTACATTAATTCAGGATCATGAAAATATATTAGGTATTATATCTAAGGTTGGAGGATTTACATCACATTCAGCAATATTATCAAGGAGCTGGAGTATTCCTTATGTTGTAATTCAAGATCTTCCAAGCTTAAATGATGGAGATATTGCAATAATTGATACTAGATTAAATTATGTAATAACTGAACCAACAAAAGAGCTTATTGAAAAATGTAGTGCTGAGATTAATGCATCATCATTTTATAATAATAAGGCACAACCACACAATGGCTTTAAATTCTTAGCTAACGTATCAACAAATAAAGATATTGATAGAGTTTTAGCATCAGATTTTGATGAGATAGGATTATATAGAACTGAATTAATATTTATGAATTCAAATAGACCATATACATTTGATGAGCAATATACTATATATAGTGAAGCTGTATCATTAATGAAGGGGAAGCCTATTACATTTAGAACATTTGATGTTGGTGATGATAAACAAATAGATTATTTAATTACAAATCATAAGGGATTTGATAATTATATTAAAAATCCTTTAATATTTGAAGATCAGGTTAAGGCATTATTGAAAGCAAATTCTTTTAATACTATTAGAATAATGTTTCCTATGATTGAACAAGAATCTGAATTTATTTATTTAAAGGATTGGGTATTAAGACTTGCAAAAGAGGGTAACTATAATATCCCAAAGATTGGTATGATGCTTGAAACTAAAATGGCTTTAACATCAATTGAGACATTTTTAGAACCAGATTTCTTTTCTATTGGTACAAATGATTTAACACATGAGCTTTATAATATTTCAAGAGAAGATGAAACAAATGAAATATTTAATCATATAAATGATTTAATTGAATCATTAAAAAGAGTTGTTAAATTCTGTAATGAAAAGAATATTTCATTATCTATATGTGGAGAGCTTGCATCAATAAAAGAGGTTGCGATAAGATTTTATGAAATAGGTATTAAAAATCTAAGTGTCTCTCCTGCATCTATGGCTATGCTTAATATGGCATATGATGAATTTATTAATAAAAATTAGTTAAAAGTGCTAGAAAAGCTAGCACTTTTCTTTGTTT
>CACZRY010000107.1 GCA_902783745.1 uncultured Erysipelotrichaceae bacterium | reverse complement strand
TTATCTGTTGAAAAATGTAATGAGATATTTGATTATTCAAAAATACATGTATCTAATCATGTTTCATTTGATACTAAAGAAGATATGAGTGAGGATGAAAAATTTGAAGCCTTACGTAAGCAAACTGAATTAGGTAGTGCATTAATATCTAGGTATCAGCTTTCAAGAAAATGCGAAGATATTATAAGAGCATCTCTTGAAGGAAGCGATGATGACGATTTTATTAAAACTAAACGTGAGATTCAATCTAATTTAGAGTCTCAAATAATTCTTATATGTGAAATGTATGTGACATTAAGAAGTGTTAAATCATATAAAAGAGCAAATAACCACCAAAAGTCAATTCAATTTTTGCAGGATAAATGTCAGGTTTATTTTGACCCAGTGGTGTTTGATAGATTTATTAGATTTGGACAAGATTTTGAAAAAATCTATGATGAAATGTAGGTGTTATTATGGAATTTAGTTACATTCCAAAAGGTGTTTGTGCAAGAAAGATTAATTTTGAATTAGATAGTGATAATAAAATTCATAATGTTTCTTTTATGGGCGGATGTAATGGCAATCTAAAAGCTATATCTAAACTTGTTGAAGGACATGATGCCAATGAGATTATATCTATTTTAGAAGGAAATATTTGTTTAGGTAAAAAAACAAGTTGTGCAGACCAATTTGCGAATGCATTAAAAGATGCGTTAAACAAAAATGCTTAATTGAATTGTCTTGTACTGACAATAAAAATATGAAAGGAAATAATGAAATTAAGTACAATGATTTCATTAGATTAAAAAGATGAGAAGATTATTTACATCAGAATCAGTTACAGAAGGACATCCTGATAAGATTGCAGATCAAATCAGTGATGCTATTTTAGATGATATTTTAAGAAATGATCCAAACGGAAGAGTTGCTGCTGAAACAATTTGTGCAACTGGTATGGTTATGGTATTTGGTGAAGTTACAACTAACCATTATGTTGATGTACAAAAGATTGTACGTGATACTGTAACAAGAATTGGATATGTTCGTGGTAAGTTTGGATTTGATGCTGACAATTTAGCAGTATTAACTGCGATTGATCCACAATCACCTGATATTGAAATGGGTGTTGATGAAACAGATGACCATGAACAAGGCGCAGGTGACCAAGGTATTATGTTTGGCTATGCATGTGATGAAACAAGCGTTTATATGCCACTTGCTATCACTTTGGCTCATAAGCTTGCAAAAAAACTAAGTGAGGTTAGAAAGGATGGCACATTACCATATTTAAGACCAGATGGAAAGACTCAGGTTACAGTTGAATATGATGATGACAAGATCATAAGAATTGATACTGTATTAATTTCAACACAACATTCTCCAGAAGTTACATTAGAGCAAATAAAAAAAGATATAAAGAAATATGTAGTTGATGCAGTAGTACCAAAGAATTTAGTTGATGAAAATACAAAGTACTTATGCAATCCAACAGGTAGATTCGTTATAGGTGGACCTCAAGGGGACTCTGGTTTAACAGGAAGAAAGATTATTGTTGATACATATGGTGGAGCAGCTTGCCATGGTGGTGGAGCATTCTCAGGTAAAGACCCATCTAAGGTTGATAGAAGTGCTTCTTATATGGCAAGATATATTGCTAAGAATATTGTTGCATCAGGTATCGCTAGACGTTGTCAAATTCAATTATCTTACGCAATTGGTGTTGCAGAACCTGTATCAATTAATTGTGATACATTTGGTACATCAAGTGTTAGTGAAGATATAATTGTAAATAAGATTAAAGAAGTATTTAGATTAACTCCAAAAGGAATTATTGAAACTCTTGATTTAAAGCGTCCTATTTATGAACAAACTGCTGCATACGGACATTTTGGTCGTGACGATATTGATCTTCCATGGGAAAAATTAGATAAGGTTAATGAATTTAAATCATTATTAAAATAAAAAAGTTTGCCATACTAGAAAAAAGTATGGCTTTTTTATCTCATATTTATTATGAGGTGAAATTATGAAGTGTAGGATTTGTGGTGAAAGATTTTTTATAAGAAGAAGCTTACTTTCGTTATTTAATGAGGATAAGGAATATATATGCAGGGACTGCTATAAAAAATATCCCATTAATATAAATTATGAGACAATCCAATTAGATTGTCATAAGGCTATGGTAATAAGTATATTTAAAAAGAAGTTAAGACTTGATTATAATTTATTTTTTAAAGAATATTCTAAAATCTTTTTATCTTTATATAATAATGGAGTTAATGTATTCTTTCTTGATGACCTTAAGTATTCTTATGATTTTTATGAATATTTAGATTGTATTTCTAAAATAGAAGATAGTGATATAGTTATATTATGTTTTAGTATAAGGGATTAGTTTAAAAATAAATAAAATTTAAATTTTATTATTTTATTTGTAAATTAATAATCTATTTGTTATAATATGGGTAGAGGTGATCATTATGAAAATTGAAGTATTAGGAAAGAACGGTTTTACACCTTCTGAAGCAAATAGGGAGTATGCTGAAAAGAAATTAGCAAAACTAGACGGAAGAATCCCTGATGCAGATCTAACTCGTGCAAGAGTTGTATGCAAGGTCTATAAGACATTCCACAAGGTGGAAATTACAATTCCTGTAAAGGGAGGAAGAATTTTACGTTCTGAAGTTTCAGATGTCGATATTTATGCAGCTATTGACAAGTCTATTGACAAGTTATTAACTCAGGTTAGAAGACACAATGACCGAGTAAAGGATAAATTAGGTAAAACATCAATTCGTTATGCTGAAGAACCTACTGATGTTGCAGTATCTGAACCAGAGCCAAAGGTATCAAGAAGTAAGAAAGTTGAACTTGAACCTATGACAAAAGAAGAAGCAATTGACCAAATGGAATTATTAGGACATGATTTCTTCGTGTATTTAGATAAGGAAACAATGAAGACTAACGTAATCTACCTAAGAGATGATGGAGATTATGCAGTAATTGAAACTGAATCTAAGTAAAAAAAATCAAAAATTAGGGTACGCATTTAGTTGCGTACCTTTCTTTTGCGCTATAGGATTATTTTTATTTGAAAAATAAAAGTTTTTATAGTAAGATATAAAGTGATATTTATGAAAGGACTATTCTAATAGTTTGGGTAATAATTTAGTATGGGATTAAAGAAATTATTTGATAATGGCTACAAGGAATATAAAAGATGTGCTAAACTTGCTAAGCAGATTTTAGCATTAGATGGTGAAATGTCTAAGTTATCTGATGAAGAGCTTAAGGCAAAAACCCCATATTTCCAGGAGTTATTAAGAAACGGTAAAACCGTAGAAGATATATTAGTTGAAGCATACGCTGTAGCAAGAGAAGCTGCTTATAGAGTTTCTGGTATGAAGGCTTATGAAGTTCAGCTTATTGGTGCTATTGCCATTAACGGTGGTAATATCGCTGAAATGAAAACAGGTGAAGGTAAAACTTTAACAGGAGTATTCCCTGCTTATTTAAATGCATTAACTGGTAAAGGTGTACACATCGTTACTGTTAATGAATATCTAGCAGGACGTGAAACTGAAGGTATCATTGGTGATATTTATCGTTGGTTAGGTTTAACTGTTGGTCTTAACTTAAGAGATTTAAATCGTCAACAAAAGCGTGAAGTTTACAATTGTGATATCGTTTATTCAACAAACTCAGAATTAGGTTTCGATTATCTACGTGATAATATGGTTCCAAATGAAGAAGATATTACTCAGTTAAAAGGTTTAAATTATGCAATCATCGATGAAGTTGACTCAATTTTAATTGATGATGCAAGAACACCATTAATTATTTCTGGTCCTGCAAAGCAAGATAATGGTCTTTATGAAAAGGCTAATGCTTTCGTTGCAGGTTTAAGCGAAGATGATTATACAATTGATGAAGAATCAAGAACAGTTGCATTAACACCAGCTGGAGTTACTCGTGGTGAAAAGTATTTCCGTGTTGAAAATCTATATGATATTACACACGTTGATTTAGTACATAGAATTAACAATGCCTTAAAAGCACATTTTATTTTTGAAAATGGTAAGGAATATGTAGTTCAAGATGGCGAAGTATTAATCGT
>CACZRY010000106.1 GCA_902783745.1 uncultured Erysipelotrichaceae bacterium | reverse complement strand
CTAGGCGCAATATTTGCGTTAATCGCAATGATATTAATGCTTCAAAAATCTAAAACTCCATTAATGATTACATCCGCAATTGTTTATGGTACTTGTATGTTTATAATGTTTTTAAATTCTTGTCTTTACCATTCATGGAAATGGGGAAGTAAGGTTAAAAGATTATGGAGAAGATTTGATTATTCATCTATTTATTTACAAATTGTTGGAACATTTGCCCCACTTCAATTAGTTGAATTAGCGCTAGAATATGGAGATACTGGTCAGATAATAGGCATTATTTATTTTATAGTAATGTGGATTGCGTGTATTGTTGGTATTACATTCGCATGTGTATTTGGACCAGGTAAATTTAGAAAACTACATTTTACTTTATATTTTGTAATTGGATGGAGTGGCCTTTCGTATCTACCAGGATTCTTTATTCATAATAGAATACCGTTATTATTATGGATACTTGGTGGAGGAATTGTTTATTCACTTGGTATGATTCCATTTGGATTATTAAAGAAGAAGCCATCTGCACATTTTATTTGGCATTTCTTTGTAATTGCAGGTGCGGTAGTACAATGGATAGGTATATATTTATATACATTTGCATAGAAAAAAAGTCTGTTCAATGAACAGGCTTTTTTAATTAACAGGTCTAGAATCTATTTTTTTAGTTTCTTTCTTATTTACATACATTCTCATATCAGCAAGCATAATAAGCTTTTCATATCCAATTACTGATACATTATCAGAATATGCATATCCTAACGCAATACTAATATCATTTTCTTGTTGTTTTTCTTCAAATATTTTGATGTAATTTTCAATATCACTTTCTAAAATATTATCAAGTATACAAACAAATTCATCTCCACCAATTCGATAACAATTCTTTCCTTCATTATTTAAGAAAGTTTCTTTTATGATATTTGAAGCTTTTTTTATTAATTCATCACCCTTTGAATGTCCATATGTATCATTAACAGTTTTTAAATTATTAATATCTAGTAATAATACACATGTAGATATTTCTTTAGGCTCTACATTTTTTAAGAATTCATTATAACAATATCTATTAGGAAGACCAGTTAATGAATCAATTTCAGCAACATTTCTTAATTCCTTTTCAAATTCTTTATGTCTTTCTAAAAGCTTATTATAATTAATAGCTAAATAGTTTGCTTCATATAATGCATGCTCTTCAGGTAATTCTTCATTTAAATCAATCTTTTTCGCATATCTTAAAATAGGCAATACAAGTTTTTTTGTAAGTATAAAGAAGAATATAACGTTCGCAAGAAGTATTAATGCAATGCTACCCCATAATAATCCTCTATATAACTTTAATGAATTAGTATTTCTTTGTTGTAATTCTTTTGCATCATTAGTATATTTAGCTGAAAGCTTTCTTGTAGTATCAGATATAAATGATTTATATTCTGAGTATTCTTTACTTTGAACTAATCTAAATGCTTGTGATTTTAAGTAATCATCATCAGTTATTGAAAGTTCACTTTCTGATAATTGGAATTCAATAATTACATCAAATAAACCTATACTTTCTAAATCAATATAAGATACTTGATTTAATAAATAGAAAGAATGGGCTTGATCTTCTTCCATATTATCGATACAATCTATTACCTCTTGAAAAGTATTTATATCTTCATTTGAAATATTTAGCTCTTTTAACCATACCATTATATTCTTAGGATTCTTAGCTTCATCAGTTTTACCTTCCATATATTCTGATATAGGACCCATATTATATTGTCCATTAGGTAATACAGGATTATATATAAAGGTAGTTGCTGTTTCAGATTGCTTACTTGAATAACCTTGTAGTCCATTTACATAGCTTAATATTAGTGAGGTTCTATTTAAAGCATCTGAATTCTCTACTGAATAATAATTAATTAAAAAAGTAGAGATAATTATTAAAGTGTATGAAATCGAAATAATAATGATGGTAGGAATGAATACAAAAGCTATTTTTACCCCTTTAGCTTTTTTCTTTTCTTTCATTGTCATCACCAGTCTTTACTTAATTATAACATTAAAATAGACTAAACGCTATAAAAAGATTAAAATTTAAAAAAGACTGAATCAAATTCAGTCCATTTATATGTTAGTCTTTAATTTCATCTTTTAAAACTTCTTCATATTTAACACCATATGAATGAGTATCATCTGATGAAGTTTTTCTAATTGCATCAATTACAAATCTACATGCATGCTTTAAAGTATCTTTAATAGATTTATTATTCATTATATCTGCAACAATAATAGAAGAGAAGATATCACCTGTACCATGATAAGACTTATCCTCTTTAACTTCTATATTATATGTTCTTGTAATACCATCATATGCAACAGCACCAATAGTATCAGCATCTTCTTGTACACCTGTAAGTATTACATTCTTACAACCTAAATCAAATAAATCTTTTAATAATTTATTAATGTATTCACTATCTTGGATTTCTTTATAATCATTTCCTGTTAAGAATGCACCTTCAGTTATATTTGGAATAATATAGTCTGCTTGCATACATAATTTTCTCATACCAAATATAATTTCAGTATTTAGTGCAGGATATAATTTACCATTATCTGCCATTGCAGGATCTACAATAAATAATCCTTTAGGGTTTAATAATAAATCCTTACATTTTAAAATATAATCAAATTGTCTTTTATCTCCAATGTAGCCTGTATATATACAATCAAATTTAATACCTTCATGATACCAATGATCTATAATCTTTGGCATTTCATCTGTTAAATCTAGTACAGTAAAATCTTTAAATCCAGCTGTGTGTGTTGATAGTATCGCAGATGGAAGAATTGCTGTTTCTAATCCATAATGAGATAAAATTGGTAATGCAACAGTAGTTGAGCATTGTCCATAACAAGAAATATCTTGAATAGTTAAAACTTTCATATATTTACACCTTCCTTATATTTTAAAGTTTATCACTTTGCTGGTATTAATAAAATAACCAGTTTTAATAAAATATATAGAACCAGATTACATATAAGATAATAATTTTTTTATTGTATCAAGCTTTTCAATATCAAGCTTTTCTACTTTATAAATTGTATATAGTCTATTTAAGTCATCCTTACTTTTAAGTGGTAGATTTGGAATCATTTCAATTAAATAATTTAAATCTTTAATTGGTTTCATTAAATCTGTAAGGTTTTGTTCTAAGTCTATACCAAGTAACTTATTTATGTTTATATATCTTTTATATGAATCATTTTTATAATATATAACATCATGTTCTTTTAGATATTTTAATAAGTCTTCACTAATATTATATTCAATGATATCATCACCATCATAATAAATATATATGCCATCATTTCTTATCGCAAGTATATAATCTATTGATGCTTTAAACATATCAGATAGCTTAATAAGCATTTTAGTTGAAAAATCTCTTTTTTCTTGTTCATAATAACCAATATTAGTAGAAGAAGTTTCAAGCTCATTTGCTAGATCATTTTGTGTCATATTAAATTCTTTTCTTAAAATTCCTAAATTGTTTGCCATAATATCAGCCTCTTAAGTGAATTATATATAATTTTTAAAAAAAATTAAAGAAAAAAATAAATGGAGAAACCTCCATTTATCTTTATTATTGCTCTTTTGCAATATTTATTAAGATTTTAACAACCATTTCCATTTCTTCAAGACATGCCATTTCATATGGACCATGCGGATTGTATCCACCAGTTCCTAAGTTTGGAGTATTTAGACCGTTTCTTGTTAAGAAAGCTCCATCAGTACCCCCTCTTATTGGTTCTGATGTTGCGTTAATTCCTAATTCCTCAATTGCTTTTTTAGCTCTATATACACAAGATGGGTCTTTATCAATCCATTCACGCATGTTTTTGTATTGATCTTTTATTGTGACTTTAACAGTATCTTTACCATATTTTTTATTTAATTCATTTGCAATATCTATAAATGAATTTTTTTGTTCTAAAAATAATTTAGCATCATGGTTTCTAATAATGTATTCCATATGTGAGTTACCACATACACCTTCAATTGAACATAAATGATTAAATCCTTCATATCCTGATGTAACCTCAGGTCTAAGCTTTGGATCTAGCATAGATACAAATTCTAATGCGACTAAAGATGCATTAATCATTTTATCTTTTGCGTTACCTGGATGGATATCTAATCCTTTAATATCAATAGAACAAGATGCAGCATTAAAGTTTTCGTAATCAATTTCATTATATATTTCCCCATCAACTGTATAAGCATAATTACAATTGAAACCTTTAATATCAAAGTTTGCTAATCCACCACCTATTTCTTCATCTGGAGTGAATGCTACTTTAATGTTAACATGAGGGACTGTTGGATTTGTTATAAAATAGTTAAGCATAGTCATAATCTCAGATACACCAGCTTTATCATCAGCACCTAAAACTGTTGTACCATCTGTTGTAATTAAAGTTTTGCCTTTAAGATTGGGTAAGAATTCGAAATTAGCTGGATCTAATGTTATACCTTTTAATTTAATAGGTTTACCATCATAATTCTTTATGATTTGTGGATTTACATTTGTACCACTAAAACCTGGTATTGTATCCATATGTGCAAAGAATCCAATTGTTAGGTTAGAATTACAATTTGATTTTAATTCACATGTTACATAACAATTCTTTTCATCTAGCTTAGGTTCTAATCCTAAGTCCTTTAAATCTTTTACAAGCTTTCTTGCAAGATCAAACTGCTTCATAGTAGAAGGAGTAGTGTTTGAATCTTCACTAGACATTGTATCAATTTTTACATAATTTAAAAAATAATCTAATAATATATTATTCATAAAAAAATCACCCAAAACAATTATAATTCGAACAATAATTTACTTCAACTCATTATTTTTGCATTAAAATTAGTATTTTTGATAATATGAAAACACTTTATGCAAAATTAAAAACAATGTAAGCGATTTAATATTGTTAAATGTTCAAAAAAATGTAAAAAAATTGTTGTTATAATTTTAAACTCGTTGTATAATATTACTAAAGTTTGAATAATTATGTCAATTATTTAGCTTTATATAGGTTTGTTTGAAAGGAGTTTTAGAATTATGAAGGGAAAAGTAAAATGGTTCAATGCTGATAAGGGCTACGGTTTCATCGTATCTGAAGAAGGCAAAGACGTATTTGTACACTTCAGTGCAATCGTAGCAGAAGGTTATAGAACTTTAAACGAGGGCGATGAAGTAACTTTCGACGTTGAAGACGGTGAAAGAGGACAATTAGCTAAGAACGTTGTAAAAGCATAGTAATCAGTTATAATAAAGTCGATGATTTAGGG
>CACZRY010000105.1 GCA_902783745.1 uncultured Erysipelotrichaceae bacterium | reverse complement strand
TCCCATTCCTTTGTTTTTATATCTATCATTTTTTAAAACAATACCAATTTCAGAACAAGAATCTTCAATTCCTTTGAACCTAATTTCCCCAATTACATCATTCTTGTATATTATTGAGAGTAAAATGTATCCTTTTTTTGAATGTTTTGAAATATAATTATCAACTGCATCATAATCGTATATATATTCCTTATAGTCTTCCTCTTGTTCAAACAATGATTTATCATTTTCAAAATCACTAAAAAGATTATGTGCATCTTCTTTAGTCATTGGCGATAAAGATATATTTTCTTCATAATGTTGCTTTCTTATGGCTTGCAACAATTTATCATTTTGTCTATTAATATCAAACGATAATCCCTTTTCTTCTAAAATTCTTTCAATCGCAGTTGAACAGTCAAATGTATGATATACGTAATACATTTCATTTAACTCTGTAGGTTTTACTATTTTATATACTTGTTTTGAAGTAAGTTCATAAGTATATGAAAAATACCTATATAAATATCCCATCCAATATAAAGGTTCTTTATCATACTTTGTTGTTCCATATGTTGATTCACCGAATTCATCTTCAACAATATCAAATATTTCATCATTTGTTTTAGTATCATCTAAAATAGCAAGTGTATCAAATTCACTAACTATGCTTGAATTCATAAATCTTCTTATAAAAATATCCGAACTAGTACTTGTTTTATCTTTAGATTCCTCAAACAAATTTCCCTGCAATTTACATAATGTTAATCCATCTTTATCAAATTCTCTCATACAAGTATCTCCTCGATATATTTCCCTTTATTCTTATACTGGATTCTTGCTAATTTTGATTTATCATTACCAACCTTTTGAAACTCTGCTTGTTGTTCTTTATAATAGTCTTTTTCGGCTGAAGATACAAAGCATCTCTCTAATATTTTTAAATTTTTTACTGCTTTATTAGATTTAAAAACATATTGTAATCCTAAATTTGTAGCCGCAAGGCAATGCTTGCATTGTTCATCGGTTATTTCACTTTCAATAAACGAATCAATTATTTGAAACATTCTGTTATCAGCTATTGGTGCAATTATATAGTCTGCATCAACTATCTTATCAATTATTTTTCTAACAATTGGATGATTCTCATATTTTTTTAACCTTCCCCTAAAATATGCAATTGCAATCATCCAATCTTTTTCAACTGAAAAACTAACGCATTTCAAATCAGTAGGATCAAAATCTATAAAATACACGCAAGATTCTGGAAATCTACAAACAAAGGCTATTGATTTTTCATAAGAATCTCCACAATAAAAACCTTGACCAAAATCATTTTTTTCACGACCAACTTTATTACTTATATCTCCATCGATTTGTGTTCTTGAAGAATGAGTTAATAAAATGTGATTCTTATTGATATCATCTTTATAAAACATCTCTTTTTGTTCATTTAGTTTTAATCCTTTACTAAAACAATACCCATATATTTTTTGTAATAACTCTTCTCTAGGTTTTGTTTCTCCAAGCTCAGTTCTTGCAATTCTTAGTTTTTCAACTTTCAATTCCTTAGATAAATCAGATTGACTAATTCCAAAAAATTCTCTAATTAGTTTTAAATCGTTTGACACTTTAAATTCCATATAATCACGTTCTTTCTAACTTAATTATATCAAATGATATCAACAAGTTCAATAACTTTTTAGTATCAAATGATATCAACAAGTTTTAATTAGTAACAAAAAAAGGAGTCCATCTTGAACTCCTTGAAGGTGCTTAGTTAAATAATGGTGTTGATAAATATCTATCACCATTATCTGGTAATAATACAACAATTCTCTTTCCCTTATTTTCAGGACGAGATGCAAGTTTTTTTGCAGCAAATAATGCAGCACCTGAAGAAATACCAATAAATATACCATCAGATTTTACTACTTCAGCACCAGTTTTGAATGCTTCTTCATTTGGTACTGTAATTATCTCATCATATATTTCAGTGTTTAATGTCTTTGGTACGAAACCAGCTCCAATACCTTGAATTTTATGTGGGCCGGCTACTCCTTTTGATAATACTGGTGATGTTTCTGGTTCTACCGCAACAATTTTAATATTTGGATTCTTTTCCTTTAAATATTTACCTACACCTGAAATAGTACCACCTGTACCTACACCTGCAACAAAAATATCAACATTTCCATCTGAATCCTCCCAAATTTCAGGACCAGTAGTTAAATAATGTGCTAGTGGGTTAGATGGATTTACGAATTGACCTGCAATAACTGAATTTGGAATTTCTTTTTGTAATTCTTCAGCCTTTGCGATTGCACCTTTCATTCCTAAACTACCATCTGTTAAAACTAATTCAGCACCATATGCCTTAATCAAATTACGTCTTTCAACAGACATTGTTTCAGGTAATGTAATAATTAAACGGTATCCCTTTGCGGCAGCAATTGCAGCAAGTCCAATACCTGTATTACCTGAAGTTGGTTCAATAATTGTTGAACCTTTTTTTAATTTTCCTTCCTTTTCATAATCAAGGATAATTTGTCTTGCAACTCTATCCTTAACTGAACCAGCTGGATTGAATCCTTCAACCTTAGCTATAATAGTTGCTCCAAGGTTGTTATTCTTATTAAAATTAACTAATTCTACTAATGGTGTATTACCAATTAAATCTGAAACTGACTTATATATATTACTCATATTTTATTCTCCTTTAAATGCTATAATCGTTACCTATTTTTTCTCTTTCTTTTGTGGCAAGTTCTTCTAATGAAACACTACCTGCATAATCATTAACTGTTTTATAGAATCCCTTCCAAAAATCAATTGTTGCACACCCTAATGCCCTAGGGCATGTATTAACTTCAGTTTGAAGACAAGATACAGGAGCCAAAGTTCCTTCGGCAGCAATAAGTATTTCTCCAACGCTATAATCCTTAGAATCCTTAACTAATCTATATCCACCGTTGTTTCCTCTAACACTTACAAGAAGTTGACTTCTTGTAAGTAATGCAACTACTTGTTCTAAATATTTAATTGATATACCTTGTCTTGATGATATATCCTTTAATGATACAACACTACCATTTGAATATGCCGCAATGTCTATCATTAATCTTAATGCATATCTTCCTTTTGTTGAAATCATACGTTATACCTCAATTCCTAGTAATTTACTATGAATAGTTTAACATGATTTAATTATTTAATCAAGTATTTTAATAAAATTATTTTGTCATTAATTTTAAAACAATTTCTGATGTTTTATTTAAATCATCTATTTTTATATATTCATCTACAGTATGTGGCTTATTCATACCATTAGATATAACAATGCCTTCTATACCATTTTTGTTTATATTATTATTATCAGAACCACCAAATGTAGTTATAAGTTCTGCATCTGAAAAACCTAGCTCGTTTAATACTTCATTATATTTTTTTATTGTATTACTGTCCTTTGATACACTATAGGCTTTAATTTCTTCTTTAAATGATACTTTGACACTTCCTAAATAAGCTTTTGCTTCCTCATTAAATACTTTCGTAATATCATCCATTAATTTTAACGCAAAATTACTATTTAGACTTCTTATCTCACCTATTATATTAACATAATCAGGTATAGAATTTCTTTGCTCACCACCATATAATTTACCAAAATTTAGGGTAGTATTTTCATCTATCCTTCCAACTTTTATTCTTGATAATGCATTACCTAAAATAGTAATAGCGTTTATTCCGTCCTCAGGACTAAAACCAGCATGGGCTGATTTACCAAAAATCTCTATAGTAAACGAAATAATAGATGGTGCTTCTATTGCACATCTTCCTAATTTTCCATCTAAATCAAGTACGTATGCCTTATTAGATTTTATTTTACTAAAATCAAAATATCTACTTCCTTGGCAATATGGTTCTTCTGCGATAGTTATTAAAAGTTCAATGTCATTATGTTTTAAGCCTTTTTCCTTTATAGTCCTTAAAGCCTCGATAATTGATGCGACACCAGCAATATCATCTGCCCCTAAAACTGTCTTCCCATCAGTCTTTATTATTCCATTAGATATTATACTTTTCTTTCCTATTCCAGGTGAAACTGTATCTAGATGAGAAGAGAAAAGTATAGAATCATCTAAGTCCCCCTTAAGATATGCATATATATTACCTTTAGAATGATTCTCTAAATTATTTTCTTTGGCTAATATATCACCAACATTATCTATTTCTAAATATAGCCCTAGTTCTTTAAGATTATTATAAACATAATCTAATATTTCATTTTCATGAAATGATAGGGAATCAAAAGATTGT
Organism: uncultured Erysipelotrichaceae bacterium; assembly: GCA_902783745.1. Lineage (GTDB taxonomy): Bacteria > Bacillota_I > Bacilli_A > Acholeplasmatales > Anaeroplasmataceae > Anaeroplasma. Next base: position 741 of record CACZRY010000105.1, on the reverse strand, counting down.
AATTTTAAAAATAGATTTAATAGTCTTTCCTCATTAATCATAAGATACATCTCCTTCTTATAAATCTTTAAACACTGAAATAATATTATCTAAAGCCTTCTTTAATAAGCTTCTTTGTGTTGCAATATTAAAACGTATAAAACCTTTTCCTGCATCACCAAATATATATCCTTGATCAAGCCATACATTGGCTTTATCCTCAATCAATCGTTTTAATTTAATTGGTTCAAGATTATATGAATTAAAATCAACCCAAACTAAATATGTCGCTTCTAATTCAGTTACCTTAACATTAAGTTTTTCTTCTAAATACCCCTTTAAGAATAAATAATTATTATAAATATACTTTTTTACTTCGTTTAACCATTCATCACCATATCTATAAACGATTTCTAATGCTTTTATTCCAATTACATTAGATTGTGAATATCCATTTTTAACCAACTCTTTTTTAAATAAAGAAAGCACCTTACTATTTGGTATATATGCATAAGATGTATGAAGGCCTGGGATATTAAATGATTTTGTTGGTGCAGTAAGAATAGCATAATTACTTTTAGATACATTTCCAATACTTACGAAATGATTATTATTAAAAACAAAATCAGAATGAATCTCGTCGGATACAATAAATACATTATACTTATTACATATCTCTACTATTTTTGTTAATTCATCTAATGTCCAAGCTCTTCCAACTGGATTATGTGGATTACATAACAAATAAAGTTTTACGTTATT
>CACZRY010000104.1 GCA_902783745.1 uncultured Erysipelotrichaceae bacterium | reverse complement strand
TCATTAATTCTTAGATTTGCATATGATGGATTTGAAGGCAAAGCTGATATGGAACCTTCAGTTGAAATGATTAAAAATCATATCGCAAAATTATCAACAAAAATCAATAAATACCAAGATTTAATAATCGCAATAGAATGTGGATTTATAGGCCCTTGGGGTGAGATGCACACATCAGCACTTGATACCCAAGATACATATAATGAATTATTTACCTCTTGGCTTACTAATGTTAAACAAATTCCAATTCTTTCAAGGAAGCCTAGATTTGTTTATCAATATTATGGTTATACATTAGATAATATTGATAAATTCGATGTTGATAATAGTAGACTTGGTGTGTTTAATGATGGATACTATGGAGATAGCTTAGATACAGGAACATATGTAGATTTATCTGCAAGAGATGAAGAAACAAAATTTATTGGTAAGCTTAATAATTTAACAGGTGGTGAATTAATAGGTGAACCAACAAATAATTTTTCATATGATGATATTATAAAAGAAATGAATTTAATTAATTTAACATACCTAAATTATGAATGGAAGTATGATATTATTCAGTCATGGAAGAATAAGACATATTTAAATCAGTCATTTTATACATATATGATTAATCATATGGGATTTAAGCTATATGTAGATGATATTAAATGCTTACTTAATAGTAATAATAAATTATCTATAGATATTAATCTTAAAAATATGGGATTTAGCCATATTACAAGAAAATTATATTTAGAATTAATGATAGATGATAATGGTGATAAAACATATGTTAAAAAGAGTATTACTGATACTAATTTAGATATAAATCTAGAAGAAGTAATTACAAGTGATACAGATATTTATTTAAGCATAACTGATGAGATTGGAAGAAGTTATGAGCTTATGAATGGTACATATAGTAATGAAACTAATTATTTAGGAAAAGTAAAAATTAGCAATTAAGATATTTGGGCTTTAGAATTAATTGATTTTAAAGTCCTTTTATTTGCAATAAAAAACAATTTTTTTTATAATTAAATTAAAAGGAGAATTAATATGAATTTAGAAGAAAAGAAGATTTCAGGTGAAATTATATATAATGGTAAAATATTAACACTTATTAAAGATAAAGTATTATGCCCCAATGGCAATACTTCATTTAGAGAGGTTGTATTACATAATGGTGGTGCTGCAATATTATGTATTACAAAGGATAATTTAGTATATTTAGTTAAACAATTTAGATATCCATATAATGAAGTAATGTTTGAAATACCAGCTGGTAAGCTTGAATTAAATGAGAATCCTTATGATGCTGCATTAAGAGAATTTGAAGAAGAAACAGGTAATAAGGCAAAGAGACTTATAGATTTAGGATGTATATATCCATCTTGTGGATATACATCAGAAAAAATATATTTATTTTTAGCAAACGATTTTACTATATCTAAACAAAATTTAGATAGTGATGAGACACTAGAAGTAGTATTGATGCCACTTGATAAGGTTGAAGAAATGGTTTTAAATGGAGAGATTAAAGATTCAAAGGCTATATGTGCATTATATAGATATAATCTTTTAAAGAAGAATGGAAAAATATAATAAAAGTGTTTTTATTGTGTTTAAAAATATTACATTTTAAAGTAAAATATTAATAATTAATCGATTTATAGGGAGATGGTAGTATGAAGAATATGCTTTCATATTTAAAAGTTCATAAATATGATACATTTGATGTACTACCATTTAATGATATTGATTCTTTGATATTATCACAAATTAGTTATTTGAATATAGAAAATGTAATAAAATCATATTCTAAAATTAATTCATTAATTATTTGGGATAATTGGCGTATCTTATGTGATAAAACTATGACATATAGAGGAAATAAAAAGATGTGTCGTATGTTTAGTGATAACACAAGATATAAGGATATATTCGTTGTTGATTATGAGGTTATTGCATCAGATGATAATAACACTCAATTCTTTGCAGTAACATATTATTTAAATGATTTTTTATATGTTGCATTCCGTGGTACAGATTTAACAATATACGGTTGGAGAGAAGATTTTGATATGCTATATGAGCGTACACCATCTCAAATTGCTGCAGTAAATTATTTGAATTTTATTTCTGATAAATTCCATAAGCCAATAATTGTTGGTGGACATTCTAAAGGTGGTAATTTAGCTCTTTATGGTGCAATGTATGCGAAAGAAGAAACTAAAAAGAGAATAATAAAAATATATAATTTTGATGGACCTGGTTTTTATGATAAGAAAATATATGAAACAGAAGAATTTAAGAATGCATCAAAGAAATTATTCTCTATAACATCAAGAGTATCTGTTGTATCAATGTTATTATATAAAATACCTGGTGTTAGATTTATTGAAGTAAGAAGTGTATCTGTATTAACTCATGATGCATTTAACTGGAGTGTTGATGTTGATAAATGCAAATTTAAATTTGTAGAAAAGAATTCTAATTTATCTAGATGGTTAGATGCTGCAAGTGATCAATATATGGAAGAGACTACTCCTTTTGGTAGAAAAAATATAGTTGAGATTACTTTTAAAATATTAAAAGAATCACCTACTATGTCTTTAGTTGATGTAGTACATCATCCTATACTTTATATTAAAAGATTTAGAGTTAGACATAAGGCTTTAAGTAAGGATGAGAATAATATTTTAGAAAATGAAATTAAAAAAATAAGAAAAATCTTAAAAATTTCTTTTAAAAATAGTATAATAGGAAAGAATAATGATTTAGAAAATAATAATAAATTATTAAAAGGAGATAAAGATGAGTAAGATTGTTTATTTTTCATATTTAGATTGTGATAAAGAAGAAGTCTTAAAGCTTGAAAATAGTCTTAAGGAAAAAGGCTATGAAGTAAAGGATCAATTAGTTGAAGGAATTACTAAACTAAGAGTATCTATTTTAAGAAGCGATGTTATTGTAATGGCATCAAGTGAAAAGTCTTTAGTACTTGATACTTATTATGTTAATAATACTTTAATTAAGAGATTTAATAGAGATAAAAAGGTAATTAATGTTTTATTAAATTCATCTATAGATAATTTATTTGATAAGATATATCAAGATGAGAATGTATCAGATGATGCATTACTTCGTGCTGATGATTATAGAAACGATTTAGAAAATAAGAATCCAATTCTTCTTAATGATTCTACAATTACTAATTTAGTTAATGCAATTGAAAATGAAGAAGTAAAAGAAGATTCTTCAAATGAAGTAAAAGAAGAAAAGCCAGAAGTAAAGCCTGAAGAAAAGCTTGATATAAACGCTCCTATTAATAAAAATAGTAAAGAGGATTTATTAAGACTTGCAAGAGCAATTAATGGAGCTTCAAACGAAAATGAAGCAAAAGAAGATGCTTATGCAAAAGAAGAATCTAATGAAGATACAAATAAAGATACAAATGAAGATTCTAATGATTCTTTACAAGCAGAAGATCCTAAGAAGCTTGAAGCACCATCAAGTGAGATTCAAGCACCTGTTCAGGTTATTGCAAGACCTATTGCAAAGCCAATTGAACAACCTAAGGTTTTAAAGATTAATGAAGATATTTTAGATAAAGCACTTGCAAAATATAATAGAGAAGAATATTTAGATGCGATTGATTTATTTAAGCAAACAGAGGATCATCCTGTTGCAGAATTATATTTAGGTTATATTTTTAACCAAGGTTTAGGTGTTACAAAGGATGATAAGATGGCTTTCTATTGGTATCGTAAGGCTGTTGATAATGGTAATGAAAATGCATATACTCAGCTTGCTGACTGTTATTATTATGCAATAGGTACACAACAAGATGTAGAAAAGGCTATTGAATTATATAAGGCTGCATCAGATTTAGGTGATAAGGAAGCTTTATATCATTTAGCTAATTGCTATTATTATGGTAAGGATGAATTACAATATAAAGAGGAAGCATTCAATATTTATGATAATTTATCAGATGATGATGACTTATCATTAATGATTAGATTAGATTGTATCTTACACTTAGGTTTAATGTATTATGATGGAATATATGTTAAGCAAAACTTTAAGAAGGCATTTAAGTATTTTAGCCAAGCAGCTGACTTAAATTATCCTGAAGCAATTACAAACTTAGGTAATCTATATTTTAATGGTGAAGGTGTAGATAAGTCTTACGCAGAAGCATTTAAGCTATATAAGAGAGCTATTGATTTTAATGAATCAACTGCAATGAAGAATTTAGCTGATGCATACTTTAATGGTATTGGTACAACTGTACAAAGAAAAGAAGCAATTGAATTATATAAAAAGGCAGCACAATTAAATAACTGTGATGCTGAATATATCTTAGGTAGACTTTCAGAAAATGGTGATGATAACGAATTATTATATACTGATGCGTTTAAGTGGTATATGAGAAGTGCAATTGATGGTTCATCAGATGCTGCTAAGCGTATTGGTGATTATTATTACTATGGTTATGGCTTAGGTACTAAGAATGAAGTAAAGATAAATAAAAATGAAGCATTCAAATGGTATTTAACTGCAGCAGAAGCTGGTAATATCGATGCAATGCTTGATACTGCATCTTGCTATAGAGGTGGTACTGGTGTTGATGCTGATTATACTGAAGCATTTAAGTGGTATCAAAATGCTGCAGCAAAAGGAAGCCTTAAGGCATTAAATTTCTTAGGAGATTGCTATATGACAGCACTTGGTGTTGATGGTGATGTTGATAAGGCATATAATTGCTATAAAGAAGCTATGGATAAGGGCGATGTTACAGGTATTTATAATGTAGCTAATTGCTATTACGATGGATATTCTGTTGCAAAAGACCAAACTATGGCTAAGTCATTATATGAAAAGGCAGCTCAAAAGGGTTCAGTTGAAGCTATGGAAATGGTTGCAAACTGCTACTATAACGGATTTGGTACTCCACAAAAATATACAGAAGCTGTAAAGTGGTTACAAAAGGCAGCTAAGCTTGATTCAGCTTATGCAAATTATATGCTTGGTGTATGCTATCAATATGGCCAAGGTGTTAAAGCTAAAGATATTGATCAAGCAATTGAATATTATGAAGTTGCAGCCCAAAAGGGTGACTTAATGGCATTAGAAACATTAGGTGAATATTATATTGATGAAAATAATCCTAAGCATGATTATGAAAAGGCTGCAGATTATTTCATGACTGCAGATGGTAAGGGATTTGCTCACGCAACATATAATCTAGCATTATGTTACTATAATGGTAAAGGTACTGAACTTGATAGAGATTATGCTCAATCTTTATTTGAAAAGGCAGCAAAACAAGGCGATGAGGATGCTCAAGAATTCTTAAGAGTTCATTTTAATTATTAATTTAAAACATTATAAAAAGTACTTTTTCAGTAATGAATAAGTGCTTTTTTAAATTTTTAGTTCAAAAATATACTTAAGTTATTGCAAAATTTTTAATTATATATTAAAATCAAGTAAATAAGTGGTTGTATTTTTACTTTTATAAAAATTAATAGAAAGGAGGTAGTGCTATGAATATTATGCTACAAACAGCAGGGCTTTTTGTAATGATGACTATATTCGTATTCTACTTTATTGATAGAAAAGCTGAAGTAAGAAGTAATAGACAATTTTTATATTTTGGTATTGCAATATTTGTATCATTATTATTAGACATTACTTCCTTAATTCTAATTGATTATTTTTATGTTGTA
>CACZRY010000103.1 GCA_902783745.1 uncultured Erysipelotrichaceae bacterium | reverse complement strand
TTTAAAATATTATCTGGGATATTAATTTCCATTGTCCCCTCCAAAATTTATGGGTTACCAATTGGTAACCCCTATTTATTTAGTATTATTCTTGTTTTCAACGATTTTAGCATTCTTATAATAAGACATTACTGAATTTGCGGCATTAATAGCTTGTTGCTTAGATGAATAAGATTCACCTATTGCGCATACTCTGCCTAATCCATTATATAATCTAAAGCTATATCCTAAATTCTTATCACTTACACATTTAAAAGTACCTGTAGATAGATTTCTTTTAAATGTTTCAATAGAATATAAAACACCATTCTTTGTTGTATATCCATCACTTTGACATAATATTTCTCCATTAGGTGCTAAAAGCTCCCATGAATAAATACCATTATATTTTTCATATGAGAATTTCGCATTATCTTTATCAGTAATATCTTTTATTTCTATTGGGGTTGCAGTTAAAGATTCTTTATCTACAACATCAACATCAACTATATCCGCTTTTAATGCGAATTTAATAAAAGATTCCTTTGCTCTTACAGCTGATTTTTCTACTGTATAATTAGAAGATACAGCTAATACTCTATAGTTCTTAGATGTTAATTTAAATTTGAATTTACCATTCTTATCAGAAAATATCTTAATCTCGCCAGTTTCTAGATTTCTTTTAACCGCATCTATTGCCTTTAATGCACCATCATGAGATGTGAATGTTTCACTTTGTACTAATATTTCACCATTAGATGCCTTTAAGCGATATGAATAACCATCTGCAACCTGGAATACTTCATATTTACCATTATATGTTCTTCCTTTTTTTACAGGTATTACACCCTTTAATTTTTTTGGTTTAGGGTTATCATCTATATTTAAATCTTTAGTATCTTCTACTTTAGATTCATTATCAGATTCTACAATATTATTTTCAATTGGAAATTCTTCAATATCATCTAAAGAATTATCTTTTTCTATATTATCTATAGAATCTTCTTTTCTTTCTTCATCTATATTATTTTCTTTTTCTTCTATATTAGATTCTATATTTTCTTTTGAATCATCATCTATTGTATTATCTTCTATAATATTATCATCATTATTTAATACTTCATTATTTTCATCTAATGATTCATTATTTTTGATTACTTCTTCATCATCAAATAAGAATGCATCTACATTTTTAGTATCATCTAAATTATCTTCATTTGTATTAGATACTTCATTAATATCTTCATCTAAATTTTCTTTATCTTCTTTTGTATCTTCTTTATCTTCTTTTGTATCAATATTATTTAAAGTATCATCTATTGTATTATCATCTACAATAATATTATTATCATTATTTAATACTTCATTATTTTCATCAGATTCATCATCTATATTAGATTCTATATCTTCTTTTTTTTCTTCATCTATATTATTAGTATCTTCTTTTATATCATTAGATTCTAATTCTATATTTTTAGATTCATTAGATCTTTTAATTCTTTCTTCTCTTAATAATTCATTGTTCTTTTCTTTTTTACTTTTAATATTATGATATAGTTTTATAGATAAAACCCATATTATAACTAAAACAACACCACTTATTATAGAAATAAAGAAAACAAAATCTATAGTTTTTTCAAATATAGATGCCAAAAACATAAAATCCACCTCTAAACGAACTAAAATACATTTTAATTATAAATTAAAAAGTATTTATTATCAATTGATAGTTTAAAATTAAAAGCCCTGAAGAATTCTTCAGAGCTTGTACTTTTTAATGGAGCGCGTGAAGGGAATCGGACCCTCGTCATTAGCTTGGAAGGCTAAGGTTCTACCATTGAACTACACGCGCATATTTAGATGGTCGGGAAAACAGGATTCGAACCTGCGACATCTTGGTCCCAAACCAAGCGCTCTACCAAGCTGAGCTATTTCCCGGTGTGTATCAACACGCTCGTTTATTATAGCATAGCAATTTTTTTAAATCAATACCTATTTTAAAAAAATTTTATTATTAAGCTAGTCCATAAACAAGGCTAGCTTTTTAATAGTTATATCTATTTGTTCTTCTTTAGATATAGTTGGTGTACCATCGCCTTTTTGGATTCCATATGAACCAAAATAAGAATGTATACCACCATCTATTTCATAAAATGTAGTATTAGTAGGTAGATTAATTTTATATTTATTATATGATTCCATATTTAATACTTTATCATTACTACCATAAATTGATAATACATTACCATCTTTAATATCATGTGTTGAATATGATGCAAGTAAAAATAATCCATTAAGCCTATTCATATTAGAACTATAATATGATGCGGCAGAAACACCACCAAGTGAGTGTCCTCCTATATACCAATTAATATCATTATAATTGTTTAATATTTTATTTGCATTATTTTTGCCAAAGAATGCTAGATTATATGGCATTTTAAATAAAGCACCATAATATCCATCTAACGCTAGATTATATAATAATTCAGTATATGCCATATAATCTACTAATCCACCAGGATAAAATATTACACCTTTATTCTTGTTTATGTCATTGTTAGGGCTAAAGTATATATAATTATCAATATATTCTACTTTAACATTATCACTACTTTTAGTATATGAATCTATATCTATAGCTTTATAGCTTTCTTTTGAATATATAACAACTATTAAATAAAATAATATAAATAAAGTAGCTTCTATTATTAATATTATTGCAAGTATATTTCTTATTATTCTTAATTTTTTCATGAAATTAAATCTCCAAAGATTAAATTTCCCCAAATACCTAACATATTATAATACTATTTAAAATAAATTAAAGTATATATATTAAAAAATGAAAGTATCTCTACTTTCATTTGTATTTCTTTATTATAGTATCATAAGCATTTGAATATTCCATAATAGTAATATATTTATTATTCTTTTCTTCTATTATTTCATATTCAATCAATAAATCTAATACCTTAAGTATAATATCTTTATCTAATCCTGAATCATCTATAATATCATTTATTGATACATATGTACCATATTCATACAATATATCACATATATCTAATATATTTCTAAGCTCCATACTATACCACCTAAATATCTATTTCTTTAATATATTTTAATAACTTAGTTAATTAAGCATAATATATATACTTAAGTATCACTTATTTTACATTATTTTAGTTATTATGGCAAATAATTTATTTTTTATGAATAAAAACAGGCCCAAATTTAATAATTTAGGCCTTGAATAATTACTTTTCTTCGATATCTACTTTTTCTTCTTTGTTTTCTTCAATATCAACTGCTTCATTTTTAGCTTCATTGTTATTGTTGTCACGAGAATCATTTTGATCCTTTAAGAAGCTTCCTGCAATATTATAGCAAACAGGCATTTCTAAGAACTTACCCATAAATGCGTTAATCATGAAGATTAAGAAAATTACAAATACTGCTGCCATATAAACATATGAAATAATATCCATTACTAATTTTGCGCCAGCAATACCACCAACAATTGCGCCAATGATGCTTAGTATTATACTAATAATACCTGTGAATACATCAAATACGAATACTTGAATAATTTGTTGCTTTTGTTGCTTTGTCATCTTTGCATGATCTACTGCTAACGCAACAATACCAAATACAAAGATAATCCAGTTTAAACCTTGTACTACCTTAAAATCCATACCGATTATTTTCTTATCATTTTCCATTTTTTTATTCCTCCAAAAAATTATACATTTATTATAATACAATTTTTCCAAATATTAAAGACTATTTTTTAAGAAGCATTTCAGCAACGTATACTATAAATCTATCATATACCTTTTGCATCTCTTCTTCTTTAAATCCATGTCCTGCACCTTCAATAGGTAAAAGCTCACTTGATGGGTTTAAATATTTTAACGCAACCTCACTATAATCAATAGGTGAAATAGTATCTTTTGTACCATGTATAATTAATACTTTCTTTTTATAATCTTTTATTATTTCATACGGATTAGTATCATATGTATCTAATATATATTGCTTACCTACTCTATATCCTAGCATATAAGGATTTTCTATATTATTCTTATCCTTATACATGTCTCTTATATCATCAAATAATACAAATGATGGATATAATAATGTTAATCCAATAATATCATTTCTTTTTGCAGCAACAAATGATGATACAACAGCGCCTTGTGATTCACCAAGTAATAATATTTTATCTTTAGAAACATTATCCTTTGATTTTGCAAAATCAATTACATCGTTTAAGTCATCCATCTCAGTTAATATAGACATAGACTTAAAATCCATATCTGATTTAGAATATGTAGAACCACCTCTAAAATCAAAAGTTAATGCCATTACACCCTTTTCAGCTAAAAATACTGCAAAATTTGCAAGAGCCTGATAATTAGCCATAAACCCATGACTTATTATTACTAAAGGGTATTTATCCTTATTACCTTTAGGTACATAAAAACAAGTAAATATTTTTTCATTGTTTTTATTTATTACATATTCATAATTAATATCAAAATCCATAATTACTTCACTTCACTAAATCCACTATTATTTAATCCTATAACTAACGCATCAAATATTTCTTGCTTCATCATAGATGCGTTAAATGTAAGGTCATTTGCTAAATCACCTTCAACAAAGCTTATTTTATATTTCTTTTTACTTGCGTTAATATATAGTGCTTTAACACGTTCTATACCAAGCTCAATATAATAAATATCTACGAATTCTAAATCTTCCATTTTTATATCCTCACTTTTTATATTATATAAATTAATTATAATCTATAGAACAAAATAATACAATAATGCGGTCACTAGAGTAACCGCACATATATTATTCATTTCTTATATATTTATTGTATCCTTCCCTATCAGATTCATCTTGTAATGTAAAATTAGAGTTAACAATACCTGAAGGAGTTATTGTATCTAATACATAAATAACTTCTACATAGTTTTTGATGAAATCTAAATCATTTTCTTTTTCTGCATAATATTTTGAATCTATAATTAATGTATTCAAATTAACACACTGATTAAATAAATAATTATTAGTAAATACTAAGCTACTTGGCATCAAAATACTTTCTAGATTTATGCAATTCTTAAATGCTTCATAGCCTATTTCTTTTACACCATTTAAATCTATATTTTTAATATTAGAATTCTCAAATGCATTTTCACCTATAGAGACTAAATTAGAAGATGATAAATCTATTTCTTCTAAAGCACTATTCTTGAATGCAGAATCATATACTCTTATATTATTCTTATTTAAAGTTAATTTTTTAATATATTTATTATTATAAAATGCATTAGGAAAAATAGCTCTTGTCCTACTATCAAGCTTAAACTCACTTATATTTGGATCATTTGCAGCAAGTAATAAATTTTCAAATTTTGCGTCATATAATACATTATCTAAAACCTTAAATTTTGTATTTGAAGATGAAATATTAATATATCTTAGGTTAGTTAAGTTTGCAAACGCATTACTATCTATTTTTGAAATATTATCTCCTAATGTAATAGATTGGCATTTATTATTTATAAATGCATTTGATAAAATAGATTCACATTCATTTGAAACTTCAATATCACCTAAATTATTAGGTAGTGCATAATATAGAATCTTTTTATTCTTAGAATATAACATTCCATTAGACATTTTAAAGTTTTTTGAATCTGGTGATACATATATATTATCTATATAATTACAACCAACAAATGTATTCTCAAGAGTGATAAGATTATCTGATAAATATAATGTACCATTTATATTACAATTATAGAATGCTTGTGAATCTATCCTTTCTAGTGTTTCAGGTAAATAAATATTTTTAAAATAAGAATCTACAAAACAACGGAATCCAATTCTTGTTATTCTCCATCCACCTAAATCTAGGTTTCTTAAATCAATATCACATGCTTCTTCTTCTGGAACAACAGTTTGATACATATCTAGCATAATTTCATTAGTATCTAAATTTTCTAATTGAATCTTAAAACCTGGTATTACAAGATCTTCATATGGAATTGATGGAGTCTCATATGTTGTTGTAGTTGTACTTGCAGTTGTTGTTACTACTTTTGTTGTAGTATTAACCTTAGTTGTAGTAGTTAATTCATTAGTTTTTGTATCTGTATTATTACTACATGAGGCTAAAACGCCTAAGCTTGCGATTAATGATATACCAATAATTTTCTTTAATTTCATTTTAAATCTCTCCCTTATTAAATTGATTTATGAAAGCTATATTGTTCATATTTTAAATATGATAATACCTTAGATTTATCACTAACATTTATCTTAATTCTAGTTTTATCTAAAGCATACCAATCACATTCTAACATAAAAGTAACATTTTCTAAACTATTACATTCACTAAAACATCCACATTGTATCTCTTTTAATGATTCAGGTAATACAATTTCTTTTAAATTACTACATTTATAAAATGTATATTTATATAAAACAGTAATTTTTGGAAGGTTTATTGTACTAAGAGATTCACAACCCATAAAAGCTTCTTTTGATATTACATTAACTGAGGCAGGAATTATAACCTCAGTTAAGCTTATATCATTTTGGAATAATGATTCAGGAATTATTTTAATACCATCAGGTATGACAAATCTTTTTAATTTAATACAATTAGAAAACGCAAATTCATTAAATTTAATAACCATACTACAATCAATTGCTTCTAATTCTTCACATCCATAAAACGCATATCTATTTATGGTTTTTACATTTTCCCCTAAAGACACACTTTTAAGATTATAACAATTATAAAATGTATAATCTCTTATTTCTTTTACCTCATTAGGAATTATAACGCTTGATAGGTTATGACATCCAATAAACGCACCAACCCCTATATCAGTAACCGAATTAGGTATATTAATAGTTATTAAATTAGAAGCCCCCTTAAATGCGTATTCTCCTATTTTGGTAACCTTTTTACCATTGCACTCTTCTAATATAGATATTTGATTCATATCATCATCATAATCAGATACACAATAAGAACCATTTATTTGGGAATATGTTACTCCATCAATTACTATTGTAGAATTACTACATCCAGTCAAATATAAAAGTAAAATTATAGAGAATACACTAGTTAAAAAGAGGGCAAAAATTAAATACTTTTTGCTTGTTTTTCTCATATAATTATCCCCTAATGTGAAAAAATATCATATGAATTATAACATATTTTAAGCTTTATTGTAAAGGTTTTCATAAGTTTGTAATAAAAAAAGATTGAAATTAATCAATCTTTAATAATCTTAGTGTAAAAGGTAAGTATTGTTAATACAATGCACCCTCTACTATTTGAGGTACACCCTCTAAAGCCATATTTATTCTCTCACATTTTAGTCTTTTCTCGTAAAACAGCTTGCAAAATGAGAGCAACTATAGTTTAACCACATAATATGTTGTTTTACCAGAACCCATTTTCTCAAGTCTTCCTTCTTCTACCATTTTA